>NZ_LWFU01000371.1:0-5272 GCF_001635135.1 Oleiphilus sp. HI0080 | reverse complement strand
GATGAAGTTTTATCTTCAGATCAAATAGCTATAGCAACAAAAAAGGCAGAGGCGTTTGCAAAAAAAGTTATTGAAGATGGCCATAAGTTTTCAGAAGGATATTGAAACCATAACAAAGCCTTACATGGGATAAACCCATGAAGGCGGCGTTATATCTCTAAAGGGACTTTATGAGCAAAGTTAAGATTAAGTTAGTATCTATCGGTCATTTGCCGTTGGGGTTTGATCCGAAGAAGATCAAAAATTTCTCTTCTTCATTATTTGAAGTAATTGAAAAAATTGATAATCATGAGTTGCGATGTAATTCAGATGGTTTTGACTGGGAATTTTCTGATCATCTTGTTAGAGAACAAATGCCCAAACTAAATGGCGCAGACTTCATGATTGCAATTGTTAACGTTCCATTGGAAGACAATTGGTACTCCCGTAGATTAGGTGGCAACCAAGTGATTTTCACGTTTTACGAAATCAAAGAAATATTGCAGAGTGCTAATATTCCTTTGGAAAATGTCATTTATCGCCTCCTCAATGCCTACACTTTTGCATATAAAAGAAACAATCATAAGATCCCTGAATTTCATGAAATGACAGATTTTACCCATGATGAAACACGTGGGTGTATTTTTGACATGAACGGGATTAAATCAGACCTGGTTGCTTCATGTCACAATCCAATAATTTGTAGCGAGTGCAAAGAAAAACTTAGGCGAGATCGAGTTTCAAATGACGACATAGAGTCAGCTGAAAAGGATATTAAAAAAATCCGAAAAGACCTTTACTTTCGTATTCTAGATAAGGTTAAGCGCCATCCAATATCGGCTTTAAGTCTTTCAAGTTTGTTTGCCTTCTTACTTGGGGTTGCTGGCTCAATCACTGGGTCTTATTTATTTGAGTATCTTAATAGTGCCGAGAGCGAACCACGAGATATAACAAGTGGTTCAATAGGACAGCCTGCTGCTACGGTTGAAAAAACACCTACGCAGCAGACTGCCAATTAACCAAGCGTTATACGAAATAAGTTATGAACTACTTTTACGGCAAGTGGATAAGTAAAGAATCTCAGTCTCTATGGATTATAAAAGTTCCTTTATTCGGTGGAGTTTATGCTTTTTATAAGCCAAAGAAAGGTCGTAGAATAACTTTTCTACCTTGCCTTTATCTAGAGGGGCCTACCTCTTTATACGTTGCACTAAGTATTATGGGTGTAATGGAGGCAATGCTTGTTTTGATTCCAGCATGTGATTTAAAAACCAAAAAAGAATTACTGATTCCATTTATGGAAAGTGGATCGGAAACAGATTGGATGCTTGACGACATGGGATTTCCGTGGGTTTATCCTTTATCAATATTTGAACGAGAATGATAAATCGTATAACAAAGCCAGCCAGTATCGCCAGCAAGCTGGCTGGTCTCGTTTCACTCGCCCCTGCTGGCAGGCGTTATAACTCAGAACGTACGTTTGATGTCTCGATAGAAATTCTCGTGTGAACCAAGAGCCATCAACTCTAGTGTAAGCACGCCTTCATCATAGCTATAGCCCAGTAATGTCAGTTGCTTAACCATCTTAAATTTATGAACTCTCAGAAAAGCAAGGTCGCCTCGTTTCAGTTCACCCAACAGCGGATTTTCTATAAGTTCTTTAATTGCTAAATCAAGGTCTGTTTTCTGATTGGGCTTTAATTTCTTAACAGCTTTCTTAAAAGTTGGTGTCTGTAAAATATGCTCAACTTTAGCCAAAGTCATAACGCTCCAATTTACCTGCTTCTTTTTCTGCTTGTGCAATAATGGCCTGCTTTACAAACTCATAAGGTAAGTCGGGGTTATCTTCCATCATTTCACCAATCTTCGCCCAATGCTCTATCTGCTTAGGCGGTGTTCTATTATAGGCCTTTGCCATAATGGTAGCTTTTTCAATAAGTTCTTGGTCTAATCTAACGCTACTAGTTGCCATAATTGATACTCCAGTTCTTATGCGTGAATCAATTGTGGCATATTGCTACAACTAAATAAAGTTATAACCAAGCGTTCAACCGGACTCGCCTTCGGCTCGCGCGGTTAACGCGGCGTTATATGCAAAATAGTCATGGATAGAGCTACAAGAAATTTTGTTATCAGAACCAAACACAATGCGAAAATATTCATTTTGTACTTGTGCTTGGCAGCCATCGCTATCAGTTTCTATGTCTTTTTTGTTCAAACGCCCAACGTTGCAATTATAGAAAAGAGCATCAATTGCATCGAAAGCCCTTGCACATTTTCTGTTACGCTTCAAAACAACAGTCATGAGAAGCAAACTGGATACATAAAAGTGGACTTTCTTCAGCAGGAGCGGGCATCTTCAAATATGGGGCCTAACGATGGGTTCGTGCATCGAACGTTCCATTCAATGCATTTAAACTTTTCTCTTAACGCTCAACAATCGAATACTATTAATATCCCTTATCGCTATCAAAATAAAAGCCCTTTAGTTATCACCAATGTTGTTCAATAACTCAGCATATAACCAATCGCAGCTCCGGAAGCGCTTTCGCGCTCCGGCGTGCTAGGCGTTATGTGAAAAAATGAATATAGAACGCACTTTCAAAGCAGTACTGATTTCACCTTGGGCATCGCTCGTGTTTGTCATGTATATATTTGGCGAGCATCTTCTAACCCAAAGCACCGAATCACTTTCATCTATTGCATCGCAGATTCCTGGCACTCTATTCGTGCTCTCCATGTTCGTATTTGGCTTTGTTGGAACCTCCTATCTCGTTGTTGTTTTTGCTGGTGTGCCCGTACATTGGGTTCTATCCAAGCTAGGCATAAGGCATTGGTCAATCTACCTATTTTTGGGGCTCTGTATTGGCTTGCTTTGGCAGTTCGTGTTACTTCTAGGTAGCAACATGCCAAGTCAGCTACAAGAAGTGGGCTATTTGGCTTATGCCATTAATTCGGTGGTCGTTTCTTTAGTTTTCTGGTACATCGCAGTAAATTCACATAACAAGAAAAAGCAGGCGGACGCATAAATGCGCCGCTGTTTTTGGCGTTCTAAGAGGTACTATGCAAAAATTACTTTTCACACTTTTAGCAACCTTAAGTATTAATACGTTTGCCAGTAGCCAAAGCTGTATAAAAAAATATGCTGCATATACTGAGGTCCAAGAAGCATGGCAAAATGAAAGTACAGCATTAGTTGTTAACGTTCTTCCTCAGCATAGCGAATTAGCTAACTATTACAGAGACGTGCAACTTGCTGCAATTAACAGAAGAAACCTTGCAGTCCAATTAGCTCTCCAACACTTTCCAAATAACGTAAATACTGATTCTAAACTAAATCAATGGATTGATTATTCTCCCGAATTAGAGGCTACGCTCTCTAAGAAAAGTTCAAGTTTCAAATTAGCGGTCCAAAAATACCAAAAAATCAAAAACAAGCCGCAAAGTGAAAATGGTGACCAATTTCGTAAAGCATTCAGAGAAATTGTAACTCAAAGTAAGGAGTTTCAAGATTTGCTGTCTGCTTTTAACTCCAAGGTTAAAGAATTAAATACTGTTAAATGCACAAAAAACATAACAAGGTAATCAACTTCATGGCAAGGCAAGCCATGCCATCGGACTGCCACTGCTTCGCACCGGCAGCCCGGTTATTACGGCGTTAAATGCCGGTGATCAGCATATCAATGGCGTCAATAATTTGATACCGATAACTCTCTAGAGAATCTACCTCGGATTTTAGAATTGACTTTGGAACGGTGGTCATCTGATTGGTTACAAGAACAAATTCGTCGCCGTCAATATTGACGGTAGGGCAAAGCTTTTGGGCTACTTTATCGTTTACTTTGTTTGATGGTGTTAATGGTATAACCAGTCTAGAGTTTAAATCACTTAACAAGTTGTTCTGAACATCAACAAAATAAGGGTAGGTCTTTTTACTGCTTTTATCTTTGTTCAGGTAAAGTGTAAATTGGCTCATCAAAAACTCCTAAACGAGTCAGAGAATAAGCCGTTTTCATCGCTCAGCTTGTTAAGCTCATCAATTGCATCTTTGTTTTCTTTAAGCCATTGCTCGCGCTGTGCGTTTTTCACTTGAACAATTAGGGCTTGTTCAAGTGTGGCAGATAAATTTATTTTCAAGCTCTTAGCTTGATTTAAAAGGTCGCTATTTACAGTTAGGTTGGTTGCTTTTTTAGGTGCTTGTTGGTCAAAAAGTGCTTGCATATTATTTACTCCAAATGCGCATACGTTATGTGCATTCATGCTATTCCATACAAGAGCATTTAACAAGCGCCTCCAACGGACAAATGTTACTGTCACCACTGACAAAACTGCCGCCAGCAAAATTTGCTCGTTGAGGTGGGCGTTATACTTATTGATGCGTGGTGCGCACCATGCTAAGAAATTGAAAATGCAGTTGGCAGCTATTGATACTGCGCAAGTGATCGACGATGTTGATTTGCCCGGTTATCAATTGCATCCGTTAAAAGGAGAGCGAGAGGACATTTGGTCTATTTCAGTCAATGGTAATTGGCGGGTAACTTTTGAGTTTAAAGATGGTAATGCTTTTATATTAAATTACGAGGACTATCACTAATGAGTATGTATAACCCTCCTCATCCCGGTGAATTCATTTAAGCTACATATCTAGAGCCTTTCGGTTATAGCTGTCGCTTTCTTGCTAAACAATTAGATGTGGCATCATCTACTCTAAATCGTATTCTAAAGGGGCAAAGCGGTGTTACGCCTGAAATGGCTTTGAGGCTGTCAAAAGCTGTCGGCCGCACTCCTGAGAGTTGGCTTGCAATGCAAGATAACTACGACCTTTGGCAGGCAAAGCAAAATATTAATTTGGGCAATGTGCACTCAGTTTCTTTTGAAGCTGCGTAGTAGAAATATAACCAAGCGTTGGGCTGGACAGCCAATGCTGCTCATTGTCTGCCCTTTATAGCGGCGTTATACGCTCTAAGGGAAGTTATGAGTAATAAAGGAGCTGGCTTATTTAGCCTCATCGCGAGTGGTGCGTTTACCGCTATTTGGTGGGTCTATTTGTTCGGCGTAAAACCTGACTGCTTATCGTCAATCGAGTAAGCAAAGCAGGCTTTTCTGTTTGCTATTTCGCCATCCCAAGCTGGTTCTTGGTTATTTATTTATACTCTCGTTTCAATATTCATTTGTATATTTTGCGCGGTTTTGTTCTTTTCTGGTCGCCAAACAAAAGTGGCGTTTGCAGTAACATTCGTACACGGGTTAATAGGTGTTTTTTTATATACTTGGGCACTGGTGGTGTTCATGT
>NZ_LWFU01000370.1:0-7546 GCF_001635135.1 Oleiphilus sp. HI0080 | reverse complement strand
AAAGTAAGAAACAGCATTAGTATCTGGCGGGGTACTTTTCTTTCGCTGCCGAGATGTTTTTTGCGTACAACGATGAAGTGGTTTGCCGCCGTGAGCAGCGTGACCGCACCAATAAAGGCAAGCACGCTAGGTAGCCAGTTACTGATAAGCTCGGAGTTCAGGATTGCGTCCATGTAGGTCTTCTGTGTTTTTCGTTAGCTTGTCAGATGCTCATGCGGGGCGCAAGCATGAAAACCAAGCCAAAGAGGAAAACTTTGCTAACCTTTTTAAGCAATTTGTCTTTTATAGAGTGAAGCCTGAATGTCTATTCTTATGAGCTTGTTAGGTGTATGCGTGTTGCTTGGCTTCGCGTTTTTACTGTCCACTAACCGCAAAGCCATCAAGTTGCGGACTGTTCTTGGAGCGCTTGTTATTCAGATCGGTCTTGGTGCATTAGTGCTTTACGTTCCATGGGGGCGTGACGTATTAAACGGGATAACGGCGGCTGTTGCGCATGTTATTCATTACGCAAACGAAGGCATCAGCTTTATGTTTGGTGGACTTGTGAGCGATAAGATGTTTGAGGTCTTCGGGGGTGGCGGTTTTGTTTTTGCGTTCAGAGTGCTTCCCGTTGTGGTGTTCTTTTCAGCGCTGATCTCGGTACTGTATTACTTTGGGATAATGCAAAAGGTCATTCAAATATTGGGTGGCGGTCTGCGAAAACTGCTGGGCACTAGTCAAACCGAATCACTCTCTGCCACAGCCAATATTTTTGTGAGTCAGACCGAGGCGCCTTTGGTCATCAAACCTTATGTTGCCAGCATGACGCGCTCTGAGCTTTTTGCTGTGATGGTCGGTGGCTTGGCCTCGATTGCGGGTTCTGTGATGGCAGGCTACGCATCCATGGGTGTCGAGTTAAAGTACTTGATTGCAGCCAGCTTTATGGCCGCGCCCGGCGGCTTGTTGATGGCGAAGATGATTGTCCCTGAAACGGAAGTCCCCAAAGACGATGTCGTAGTGCATGAGGATGCCCAGTCAAGACCGGCAAATGCGATAGATGCCGCTGCAACCGGCGCGTCCAGTGGTCTGAAACTTGCGGTCAATATTGGCGCGATGCTGATCGCGTTTATAAGTTTGATCGCGTTGTTAAACGGCCTCGTTGGCGGTGTTGGTGGCTGGTTTGGCTATGGTGATATTACAATTCAAGCAATTCTAGGGTGGGTTTTTGCACCGGTAGCGTGGCTTATAGGAGTGCCGAGCGTGGATGTTCAAGCTGTAGGCTCGTTAATTGGACAAAAGCTGATTTTGAATGAGTTTGTCGCTTATAGTGTGTTTTTACCCGTTCAGGAATCCATGCAACCCATCTCTCAGGCAATCACGACCTTTGCCTTGTGTGGCTTCGCTAACTTTGCGTCTATCGCAGTGTTGCTGGGCGGCTTAGGCATTATTGCCCCCTCCCGCCGTCAGGAGGTAGCACAAATGGGATTGAGAGCTGTGGCTGCAGGCACTTTAGCGAATCTTATGAGTGCAACCATCGCAGGTTTATTTATTGGTTTGAGTATTTTTTAGTATGGGATCTCTTGTTGTAACTGATAGACCCTTGTTAGTGGGGGTCGCTGGTGCATCGGCATCAGGGAAAAGTTTGCTATCTACAAATCTGGGCCAAAGCATGTCACCTGATTTGATTCAGGTGATTTCAGAAGACAATTATTATCAGGATCAGACGCACTTGGCGATGGCTGAGCGGGAAAAGACGAATTACGATCACCCCAGAGCGATTGAGCATGATCTTTTGCATGCGCATATTGAGTCGCTTAAAAGCGGCCAAAGTGTTCTGATGCCTCGCTATGATTTTGCGCAACACACGCGCTCAGGTGCCTCTATCGAGATTCATCCGACACCCATTATTGTGGTTGAGGGGATTATGTTGTTTACGCACAAAGCGCTTAGAGATGCCTTAGATTTGAAATTTTTTGTCGATACTCCTTTGGATATATGCCTCTTGCGCCGTTTGCAACGAGACACGCTGGAAAGAGGACGTTCAGTTGAGTCGGTGTTGAATCAATACAAGCATACGGTGCGACCTGGCTACATCAATTTTATCGCTCCGACTAAAGAGCATGCAGACATGATTATTCCTCGTGGTGGCAGAAATGCCGTTGCCATTGATTTGATTCACTCTCGCTTTCGCGCCCATATCGGCTAGGCGCAGGCGCTTTGTTATTGGAGCGCTGCGAAGTGCTGTTTGAGATTGAGCAGAGTGCTAAAGGGTTGGTCTACGACAAACGCGTTGGCTAGCCATGCGGGGATTTTTCCTGTCGGGTTTGCTTCAGTTTGGTAGGTGATTTCAACCGAATTTTCGGCGATCTGTGTAAGAGTCCAGGTGCCGTTTAGTTCGGTGACGCGAACGCGCTTCTGCTTCAACGGAACAAGGTCTGGACGATCTAGTCCTCGTACTTCAATAACCGCTTTTTTAGAGGATTTTGCGTGCGTAATCCGAATATCTAAAACGTAGTCTCTGTCGTGCACTGGCCACGGTGCTTTGATCACTTGATAGACGGTGTAATGCTCTGCTGAGGTGGATGCAAGTACGCGGCTTTCTATACAGTCATGAAGCCACGTTGTTGCTAACTTGGCGTCTTGTAAAAAAGTAAGAGCACGATCAAGGTCAGCATTGACTCGCACTTCTCCACGAAACATTTTAAAGCCAGAAAAGCTGGAGTCTTTGGTAAAAACGCGAACGCCCTCTTTATCTTTGGCTAGGCTCCAAGCATGGAGTTGTGTTGTAAAACCCAGTAAAACAAAAAAAAGACCAGAGTAGAGGGTTCGCATATCCGTATTGTGCTCTCCAAAGTTGCAATCGAGTCGAGGCTGTATAACGACGCCGACCATGGCATCGGCTGCGTAGTATGAACAAGAGCGTGCGAGAGGTCTGTGATCGAGTAGTTGCTTTTATTTCAACATGGAGATGAAAGTGAGCGCTAGAAGGTGGCGCTCACTATGCTTGATCGAGCATTGATTGATTTGGTTATTCTACTTCGTGGCGTTTTGTCTCGACACGATTACGCAGATTAAGCAGTGTGTTATACGGTTGATCGACTACGAAGGCGTTTGCGAGCCATGAGGGAACATCGCCGGCCGGATCTGCTGAGGTTTGATAAACAACATGCACATTGCTGTCGCTGGTTTGTGTAAGCGTCCAACTTCCGGTGAGCTCTGTTACACGAACGCAGTCGTCATTGGCGACTTCTGGCTCAACCAGCGCACTGAAGTTTATTTTTGCGCTGAGGCCATCCTCTGCACGATGTACCTTCATTTTTAGGACAAAGTTACGATCTGTGACAGGCCAAGGGGCACTTGTTTCCTGATACACGATTAACTCTTCGTCTGACGTTTTTTCCATGATCTGGCTTGCTACACACTCGTGCAGCCACTCATCCATACTTTCTACATCGCGGATGATATCTAGCACCTCATCAAGTTGCGCTTGGGCGTTCATTTCGCCTTTAAATGCTTTGAAGTCGGAGCCTTCAATTTCCTGAGTAAACACCTTAATGCCATTGTCATCTTCTTCAAGGGTCCAAGCGAAGCTAATCGAGCTAGTTAGTAATAGTGCACTGAAGAGTGTGCTTAATAATCTGGCGTTCATTTTTTTCATGGTTGTGTTCTTATTGTTGGTTTGGTTTTACAAGGGCTCTTTGTTTTGCCGCCGTGAATGAGTAAGGCCGTCTTTCTCCGTTGTGATCGCTACGTGGTCCAAACTAAAGCAATAAAAAATAGGGCGAAGCAATGCTGCTTGCCCTATTGTCGTGATGGAACTTCTTTAGAACTTGTACGACATGCCAATCATGTAAACAGATGGGTCGATGTCGACGTCAACTGTTGCTTTTACCGGGCCAGCATTACTGTCGGTTGTGATTTCAGCAGTGGTGTCGATGTCTATCCAGTAATAAGAGGCGTTAAGGCCAATTGAATCCGTCAATGCATAATCAAAACCCGCATGAATCGCAACGCCTGTTGAGTCATCCAGTTCAATCTTGGTATTCGCGACGGATGTGATGGTGCCCGCAGGAAGATTGCCTGTTGAGGAGGCAAGAAGATCAAACACGGCGGCATTGTCTAGTGCTGGAGTGACCTTCTCCTCAAAGAACATAGTGTAATTTAAACCCATGCCTACATAGGGCTGGAAGTCTGACGCGCTGTCCATAAAGTGGTAATTGAACGTTACGGTAGGTGGCAAGTGTTTAGTGGATGCGATATCTGTTCCCAAAGCGTCTAGCGAAATATCATGCTTAAAAGGTGTTGCACCCAGTACCTCGATGCCTACGCTTGGGTTGAACATGTAGGTTAAGCTTAAGCCGAGCTGTGTGTCGTCGTCTACGTCAACACCATCAATTCCTGTATTGCCCAGAGCAGGGGTATCGATAAAGATCATGCCGCTAGATGCATCCGGTGTTACGTTTGCTGCACCACCGCGAACGATGATGTCTCCTGACTCATAGGCAAACGCTGGGCTAGCACTTAAAGCGATAGATGCGATGGATAGACTAAGTAGGGTTTTTTTAAGCATAAATAGAACCTTGATATCGAAGTTGTGTTGACGTTGTTTGTATGTGGCGAACTTTAAGTGTTTAACGGCAACCATGACTTGATTTAGCTCAATTGTGGTGTCTATCCGGATATTTAAGAAAAAGCACACTTGATCCGCGTCAAACAGGCCTATGTTATTGGTAACAAAAAGAGGCGTGATTTTTGTTATGGCTTTTCATAAGCTGTGGAAATTCATAAAGAGTGCCGAGTAGATAATGCAAGTACAAAGCAGTACTCCGACAACCGAAAACGGTTTGATTACGATCGAGAAATGGCGCGAACAAGGCTGCTATTTTGATTTTGAGGGGCATCGAATCTTTTATCGCGATTCGCTTAGTTTGGCCTCTTCAAGCAGCGCCAATAAACCAGTTTTGCTATTGTTGCATGGCTTTCCAACCTCAAGCTGGGATTGGCGCGAGGTATGGCCCTTGCTGACGCAGCATTTTCGAGTAGTTTGCTTTGACCTTCTCGGGTTTGGTTTGTCAGATAAGCCAGATATTCCTCGGTACCCTATACATACGCAAGCGGATATCGCCGAGCAATTGCTGACTTCGTTAGGTATCGTCACCTACAACATTTTGGCTCATGACTACGGTGATACCGTTGCTCAGGAGTTGCTCGCGCGCGAGCTAGAAAATGAACGTGATTTGATTAAGTCGTGCGTGCTATTAAATGGAGGTCTTTTTCCTGAGACGCACAAACCTTTGCTGATGCAAAAGCTTTTGTTGAGTCCGATTGGGGGTCTAATTGCGCGCTTGGCTAGCTTTCGTAAATTTGTCGCGAGTTTTGATGATATTTGCATGCGGCAGCTGCCTGTTGAGGATTTACGAACGCATTGGGAGCTATTAGTGAGAGCAAATGGCCGTAAGATTATGCCTCGATTAATACGCTATATGGATCAGCGAGTTCGGTATCGAGCGCGGTGGGTCGGGGCTCTGGTAAATGCAAAGGTTCCCTTGCGCCTCGTGAATGGCTTGGATGATCCTATCTCGGGAGGGCATATGGCGGATAGGTACGAGGAACTTGTGCCCAATGCAGATATTGTTGGCTTGCAATCCATCGGCCATTATCCTCAAAATGAAAGCCCGTCCGGGGTGATTGACGCCGTGTTAGAGTTTTGGACTATGCATCGCGTCATTCGTGCACCCAGTGAAACTTTCAGAATCGCCTGACCGGACAATGCTAAGGAAGATGATGTGAAATATAACTCTAATCGATGGTTTAACTCTCTTGGTCCGGCCTTGTTGCTCTTGGCGTTATTTGGCCTTAGTGCTTGTGTGACCACCTATCAGGCGGCAGAGGGCGGTGTTGCAGGTTTTAGAGATCTTCAGATAGATAAGTACAGCTACTACGTCGAGTATACAGAGGCGGCAACGGTACCTTGGGATCAGATTGAGCAATTTGCGATAAAACGCTGCGCTGAAATTGCGAAAGAGCGAGGTTTTGTTGTTTTTGATGCGGAACTCTTAGACAGAAAATCTGTCTTTCTTGAGAGCAGTGTGGATGAGATACAGATAATGAGCATGGGTAATACCGCTGCAGATCCGCCGGTTCATCACACGTACAAAGGTAGCGCAAAGGTAGAGGGTCGGCGAGTGACCTTTAAGCTGACCTTAATCAACGAATAGTGTTTGGTAGTGAGAATCTTGTCATGACCACCAGGCCTGCTCGGCTGATTGCAGTGGTTTTCTGTTACGTTGGTGTTTTAGTCGGTTGCGGAGAATCGGACGGCTTTCATTCGGAGAGGCTAGGACAGCCGATTGCTCAGCGGCTTGAGATGCGTTGCGATGAAGAACAAACACGGTGTTCGGCGGTTTTACCCTCTTCGCCCAATGATGCAGCACAACCGCAGACCCTGTTGTTGCGACTGCAGGCTCCCGATCTGCCCGCTCTGACGCCTTTGACGTTTGAGCTTGAGGCTGATGGCGAAGGGGGCTTTGATCAGCGTGTTTTTATCCGCGCTTGGATTGAGGGTCGAGACATGTTTATGGGTGAACATCTTCTTCAGCCTGACTATGATCCTGCACGACAGATCTTTGTTCTGAAAGGAATGATCCCCGTTTGTGTGACTGGATCAGAGATGGTCTGGCGTTTGAGTGTAGAGCTCGAACTTAACAACACGAAGGTGCTAGCCTATGCAGATCTTCGTTCTCTAAAACATTCTTAAGTGTTGGGGTATTTGTGAAAAACGCGCAAAAACTAGTTTTCGCTCTTTCGTTGGTTGTCGCCGGTATTTTGAGCTATCAGGTATATCAGTCTTCGCAGGGTTCAGCGTCAAAAGATGTGAAAGCGGCTTACTTGCCTGGTGGCGATTTTGAACTGGAGCATGATGGAGCGCCATTCAACACGAATCAATTACGCGGTACACCGTATATTTTGTATTTTGGTTTTACGTCCTGCCCTGATGTTTGTCCATTAGGTTTAACGGTCGTTCGTGATGCGCTTAATAGTGATTCGGCGTTAAAAGATATTCCGGCCGTATTTGTGAGTTTGGACCCGGAGCGCGATTCAGCTGAAGCGATGCACGGTTATTTAGAATTCTTTCATAAGAACTTAATCGGTCTACGCGGTGACCTGGTTAAAACGCACGCAGTTGCGAAGCAATACGGCACCTATTTCATCAAGGCGCCTCTTCCCAGCGGAAGTTCCGATGACCCGACACAGTATACGGTTGACCATACAGCGTACTACTTTGTCGTTGATGCCGACGGTGAATTACAGCGGGTGCTTGAGCACAACGCGAAACCCGAAGAGCTAGCGGAGGCGCTGCGCGCTTTATTGTAGCTGCCGCGCTCACGCAACCTGGCTTTGCTTTCCGGGTAATAGCGCCGTTTCCGTTTTGCAGTTGATGAGCATCAATGGCGCGTTATCTTCGTTGCGCAAAAAGCCTTCGATATGATAATCGTCCGTTCTCTGTTTCATTAGACCCTCAGACGAGTTGTCGGTACTGAAGTTAGACCAATCATAATCAATAATA
>NZ_LWFU01000369.1:0-16991 GCF_001635135.1 Oleiphilus sp. HI0080 | reverse complement strand
CCCTAAAGCCGCACTTTTAAACCCTCGCCCAAACCACTACCCTGCAGGCACATCTACAGCTGCGATACATATTCACAGCGCTAGCCGAGAAATGGACCTTGGAGAGAGCTCGGAATTCGCGCCTGTATTTAAGTTGTTTGACCCTGAAGAATATTTAAGAGAAATATCCGTTCAGTATCTAACCTCGTCTGAGGAGCGCACCCTTGCCTCCGCTGCGCCGCGCTTGCTGAGAGACATACTAGAGTTCAGAAAATCAAACATCGCGCTATCCTCTGCCATCTGCCAGTTCGACAAAAAAATAAAACAAGATACGTGCAGTTTGGTGACCCTAAATTATGCCTCTAGAGCGATGGCCGACCAAGGCTTCGTACCCATACTTGATTGTTTTAACCACAATGATGTTGGAGGGTCTGGTATTGCGAGCACCGCTGACAAGCTTTTTCTTGAAGCGAGAAAGGACTACTTAGCAGGCGAACAACTCTATGTAACATATGGTGTATTAGATCTTTTTAAACACGCAATAAACTACAATTATTTCGATCCAAAAGGAGCGCATTTCATCCCGCTAGAACGCTTTATCCTACCAATCAGTAAAGAGCGAGCAACACACCTCGTCGCAAACAAGACAAAGAACTGCCGAGTATTTGCCACACCACGCCCCGAATTCAGTCAGATAGCACAGCCAAACGCATACTTCTCGACAGACGGCGCTTCCAAAAGCATGATCAAGATACTGACACTCTTATGTGGCGATAAAACGAACGCGAAGAGGCTGGCAAACGACTTACTCACTCAGATTGATAATCAAAATGAGATTCACAAGCACTCTAAGAAGGAATTCAAAGGAAGACTAATGCGGTTCTACAATGCGCTACACAAAGAGAAACAAATCATCGCAGGCAGCCGAGCCTGGCTGGAGAAACATTTTTAAAATGGCGGTGAGAGAGGGATTCGAACCCTCGGTACGTTGCCGTACACACACTTTCCAGGCGTGCTCCTTCGACCGCTCGGACACCTCACCGTTTTTCAGCGCATATGTCTAAACATATTGAGTGGCTTCGTTATCAAAACATCGCTCTTGGCAACGCAAAGCAAGACAAACGACCCACTCAAACACCTCTCTTTACTCGACACGTTAAGAACGAAGTAAAGGTGTACCCAGTGCTGAAGAGCGGCGTAATTTATATGAGGAGAAAGTGAAAAGCAAGCCAAGTATTTACTTAGCTTGGTAGACAATACCGCCCTTGTACTGCTGCATCGTAAACTTCTCCCCAGCAGGACCAATGGACTCGGAGGCTCCGAGCATCAAGTACCCACCCGGACGCAACTGCGAATGAATCTTTTCTAAAATCTTCTGTTTATTCTCCGCAGAGAAATATATGAGGACATTACGACAAAATGCCATGTCTAGCTTGCCACCAAGTGCGATATAACTTTCTTGCAGATTAAGAGCTTTGAATTGAACCAAACGCTTAATCGCAGGTTTTACGGCCCAAGTGTTAGAAGAGGTTTCATCGAAAAATTGCTTTAAACGCTCAGCCGACATACCTCGATTCAACGCAAGCTTGTCGTAGACTCCAGCTCGAGCAACATCAAGAATAGCCGAAGAGATATCGGTCGCAACAATATCTAAGCCACGAGATCCAAGCAAAGGCTTGCTTTTGCCAAACTCCGTTGCACATATCGCTATCGAATACGGCTCTTGTCCACTAGAGCAAGCGGCAGACCAAATACGAGGTTTTCTTGAGGGCGCGTCCTTGTAAAGCTGCTCAAGGAGCTCTTCCTTAAAAAACCGAAAAGGGTGATCATCGCGAAACCAGAGAGTTTCGTTCGTCGTCATCGCGTCGACCACAGCTTGGCGCAACTTGGTGTTACCAAACTTCAACTTTTCTAAAAGAGACTCAAGATTCTCTAATTCATTGCTTTCCAAAATCGGACGAAGTCGACTCGAAACGAGGTACTCTTTATTTGCTCCAAGAACGATACCGCAAGCAGAATCCAAAAACTCGCAAAATGCAGAATACGATTGACTTGTTATCACTGAGGCTGAATCCCTTTCTTTGTGGGTTTATGACGCCGAATTCTCGACATTCTGCTCAATCGCGCTCATGACTCGCTCGGCTAGTTCGTCAGGGCTAAACTTCGCCATAAAATCGTCGGCTCCAACTTTCTTCACCATAGCCTGATTAAACACGCCGCTCAGCGAAGTATGCAACATTATGTATAAATCAGAAAGTAAGGCTTCGCTCTTGCATTTCGCCGTGAGTGTATAACCATCCATTTCTGGCATCTCGACATCAGAAATCATCATACTGTAATGAGCCGCAGCAGTGCTTCCGTCAGAAGTAATCTCTCTAAGGTGATCGTAGGCCTGGCGCCCATCATTCTTTAGAACCACCTCTGCGCCGATGGCCTGCAGACAGTTCTTAACTTGCTTCCTAGCAACGACAGAATCATCGACCACCAAAATTTTATGCTGTTTAAATTCCTGAACATCATGATCAGCTAACGTCTCTTCCTTGACACTTTCATCCATTGGAGACACTTCGGCCAAGATTTTTTCAACATCCAAAATCTCTACGAGCTTATTGTCGATCTCTGTAACGGCAGTAAGATAATTCTCGCGACCAGAACCTTTTGGAGGCGGATGAATCTCTTCCCAGTTAAGGTTCACGATACGTTCAACTCCAGAAACAAGAAAGCCCTGAGTTTTACGATTGTATTCCGTAATAATAATAAAGTGATCATCAAGATCCTTATCCGACACCGGACGTTGTCCAGTCGCCATTCCCATATCTAAAACGGGGATCGTACCGCCACGAATATGGGCCACACCCTTTACAACGGGATTACTCTTAGGAAGGGTTGCAAGCTTGGGGCATTGCAATACCTCTTTCACCTTGAACACATTAATCCCAAAAACCTGACTGCCCGCTAGCCGAAACAGCAGTAACTCCAATCGGTTTTGGCCTACGAGCTGAGTGCGTTGATTAACACTATCGAGAACACCTGCCACGTTTTGTCACTCCCAATTGCATCGTGTTTGGCGACAAATAGCCGCTTAATTGTTAGCAATAATAGACCAACATTTTAAAAGCGGCGCACCAATTGCATTATTTCTAACAATTCTTAAAGAGATTTTGTATCGAGATATGCAGACCAAAATTATGACACTGCTTTTTGATCTACTAAGACTATCCCTCTTACTGGCATCAGGAAGCATGTTTACACAAGCTTTTGCCGACACACTCAAGACTGATCAGCTGCGGCAAATGACAGAAGAGTTCGTAAGGAGCGAGCTTTTGCCGCTGGCGGAAAAACAGCACCGTTATGACTTCTTGATCGGCAATATCCCGCCAAAACTAAAATTCAGTGACTGCGACTCAGAAATCGTTTTCTCAATACGCCGCAGAATATACCAATCACCTAACAACACCATTGAATTAAAATGCAGCTCCCCTTCTTGGCAGCTTTTCGTACCCCTGACGATAGACATTTATGGTGATGTTGTCGTAGCAGCCACCAGCATCCCAAAAAACACGCTTATTCAGCCGCGTCATCTTGAATTGAAAGAGCAACAACTTAACGTCACGCGATACGCGCACTACGATGAGATAGATTTAGTTACTGGGATGCTATCAAAAAGAACGATAAAACAAGGCTCGGCGATCACGCCTTCACGACTACAGGCGCCTAATTTGATATCGCGGGGAGACCAAGTAATCATCTCTGCAAAAAGCAATATCATAGCAATACAAATGAAAGGAGAGGCTCTAAATTCAGGGGCTCTTGGAGAACAAATCAGCGTGAAAAACCTCTCATCAGACCGCATCATTCGAGCGCAAGTGGTCGAAAGAGGAAGAGTCGCGGTGCTGATGTAAAAAAATACTTACTTTTTTACAGAATAAGTTAAAGTTTTTTGGTCAGCGTCCGTTAATATGAGTGAACAGCTAAATAGAGTTATTGTGATGAGTATTGATATCAACGGTGTAAACCTCAACAATCAGGACCCGCTTCGTGGAAAACGTAGCGAACAGCGATCAGGCACAGCACTGGA
This sequence comes from Oleiphilus sp. HI0080, assembly GCF_001635135.1. Lineage (NCBI taxonomy): Bacteria > Pseudomonadati > Pseudomonadota > Gammaproteobacteria > Oceanospirillales > Oleiphilaceae > Oleiphilus > Oleiphilus sp. HI0080. The sequence continues at coordinate 12,934 of NZ_LWFU01000369.1, read as the reverse complement.
AGCGACGCAGCCTGCTGCCTCTGAACCGCAAAACAAGACTGATTCTACAAAGGTCAGCTTAAGTAATGCGGCTCAAGCAATTCAGCAAGCAGAAGCAGACCTAAAAGGCGGTTCTGAAGTTAACGAACAGCGGGTTGCAGAGCTCCGAGCTGCAATTGCTGATGGAAGCTATAAGTCCAACCCTCAAAACATGGCGCAGAAAATGCTTGACCTTGAATAGAGAAAATCTATTCGAGGTAAGCGTATGTCAAACTCAAACATCCCCAACAGAATCCCCGCTCTTTGCGCTCAGTTAAAACTGTTACTTGAGAAAGATCTAACAGACATCTCGAATCTTCGCGCGACACTCAAAGAAGAAGCAACCGCCCTCAAAGAGCGGAATACCGACCACATCAATCATCTTGCTAAGAACAAAGGCACGTTAGTCAAGCAAATTGAAGATAGAGCCCGCGCAAAAGTAAAACTGATTACCGCTTCTGGCGCAAAAATCGAAGCTGGCAAAGTCAAAATTGGAATCGACGCGCTTGGTGACCCAGATTTAAGCAGGCTTTGGAACGATTCGCTTATTCAACTTGATGAGTGTAAGCAACTCAATCAAGTAAACGGCTTGGTAATTGAACGCTCACGCGCACGAAATCAGAAAATCATGGACATCGTGCGAGGGCAACATTCAAAACCGAAGCTCTATGGTAACACCGGCACAGAACAAGCCTACTCCTCCGCCACGAGCATAGCCAAGGCTTAAATCTGCTCGTTTTTTGAGCGAAACATGGCCGAGGCGTGACCTCTAACGCACTACGGCTATTTTCATTCGCGACACGCTAGACTGACCACCACAGAGGCTTTAGGATTTACCTAATAATATAAACAATCTGGCCTGATACTATGCGCGCTTTGCGACAACCGCTGACATTTGTACTTTTATCGTTCCTTACTCTCAACGTTATCGCCGCTCCTACTCATGGGATCGCCATGCACGGTGATCTCAAGTATGGCCCCGACTTCACGCATTTCGATTATGTTAATCCTGAGGCCCCAAAGGGCGGCACGCTGCGCGTGAGCGTTCGCTCAAACAGCTTCGACAGCTTTAACCCCTTTATAGTAAAGGGTGTCAGTGGCGCTGGCGTCTCAAGACTATATGAGAGCCTTACTGTCCATTCCGAAGATGAGGCGTTTTCCGAGTACGGTTTAATTGCTGAAAAAATACTCTTGCCAGAAGACCGGTCATGGGTAAGTTTTGAATTAAATCCAAAAGCGCGATTTAGTGATGGCAAGCAAATTACGGCGGAAGATGTCAAATACAGCTTCGAAATGCTCACCACGCACGAGCGGGCACAGCCCTTCTATGCCGCGTATTATGGCGATGTTAATGAAGTCGTTATAGACAACCCTTTAAAAGTAACATTCAAGTTCAAAGACAATAAAAACAAAGAGCTACCACTTATCCTTGGTCAAATGCCCATTCTGGCCAAACATTATTGGGAAACAAAAGGCTTCGGCTCGGCTAGTCTTGATATTCCAGTCGGTAATGGCGCCTATGTCGTTTCGAAAGTTGACCCAGGAAGGTCCATTACCTACAAACGAAACCCCGACTATTGGGCGCAGGATCTACCAGTCGCGAAAGGCAAGCATAATTTTGATCAGATCATCTACGAATACTACAGCGACAATACTGTCGCGTTAGAAGCCTTCAAAGCCGGTGAGTATGATTTTCGTACTGAAAGCACTGCGCGAAACTGGGCTACACAATATGAAGGAAAGCTATTCGAAACAGGTGAACTCATAAAAGAAGAGGTCAAACACGAACGACCTTCCGGCATGCAAGCGTTTGTGCTCAATTCCAGGCGCCCCACATTGTCAAATAGCCAAGTGCGCCATGCCCTATCCTTCGCTTTTGACTTCGAATGGACAAACCAAAACCTGTTCCACTCTCAGTATCAACGGACCTCCAGTTACTTCGAAAATTCTGAATTGGCGTCCTCTGGCCTACCGGAAGGTGAAGAACTAGAGATCCTAAGCCGCTATAAAGAGCAACTACCAACCGAAGTATTTGAAAAAGAATTTACCGTTCCAACTACCGCAAAACCGAGCTCGTTGAGAAAAAACCTCCGCGCAGCCATGAAACTATTAGACGAAGCTGGTTTTCCAGTAAAAGATGGCAAAAGGCTAGATAAAAACGGAAAACCGCTGGAACTCGAGTTCTTGATGTTTCAAAAAGACTTTGAGCGTGTTATCCAGCCGTTTATCAAGAACCTTCAGAGGCTTGGTATAACGTCGCGTATATCTGTTGTTGATACAACGCAGTATATCAATCGACTCAGAGAGTTTGACTTCGATGTGATCGTTAGCAGTATTCCCCAATCCAATTCGCCCGGTAATGAGCAGCGCGAATTTTGGCACTCAAGCAAAGTTGATCAGCCTGGTTCGCGTAACTATGCGGGAATAAACAGCCCGGTCATCGATGAACTCATTGAACTTGTGATCAGTGCTCCGACCCGTGCGTCCCTCATTCAGAGAACTCGCGCCCTAGATAGAGTTTTATTATGGGGGCATTATGTTATACCAAACTGGTTCAACCCTGTTGATAGAGTGGCCTATCGGAATACACTTGCCCACCCTGAGGTATCGCCAAAATCAGGTGTATATATTGATGCTTGGTGGTCTAAGAACGCGCAATGACCGCTTATATTGCAAAACGACTGCTATTAATGATTCCGACATTATTTGGAATCATGCTCCTCAACTTTGTCATCGTTCAAGCCGCTCCTGGAGGACCTGTCGAGCGTATGCTTGCGCAAACTCAGGGAATGGAATCTGATGTCCAAGCAAGACTGGGCGGAGGAAGTGACCAAGTCAGCTCAACAAGTAGTGACTCATCCAGCTCTAAATATAAAGGCGCACAAGGATTAGATCCTGAGCTCGTTGCTCGAATTGAGAAGCTGTATGGCTTTGATAAACCAGCACATGAACGATTTTGGATTATGATCAAAAGTTACATCACCTTTGATTTTGGTGATAGCTTTTTTAGGGACAAAAGTGTCATCGACCTTATTGTCGAGAAGATGCCCGTCTCCATTTCGCTAGGTTTATGGTCAACGCTCATTATCTATTTGCTCTCCATACCGATGGGTATCAAAAAAGCCGTCAATGATGGCTCTCGCTTCGATGTTTGGACCAGTAGCGTCATTATTGTTGGTTATGCGATTCCAGGCTTTCTTTTTGGAGTATTGCTGATTGTTCTGTTTGCCGGTGGCAGCTATTGGGACTTCTTTCCACTTCGCGGGCTAACATCAAGTAACTTCGAAGAGATGAGCGCATTCGAACAATTCATCGATTATCTTTGGCATTTAGTATTGCCTGTCTCAGCTATCGTTGTCGGAGGCTTTGCAACCCTTACAATGCTGACCAAAAACTCATTTCTGGATGAGATCAACAAACAATATGTCGCGACCGCGCGCGCTAAGGGCCTTAGTGAGAAAAATGTGCTCTACGGCCATGTCTTTCGTAACGCTATGTTGATCGTCATTGCTGGCATGCCCAGCGCGCTCATTGGTATTTTCTTCACCGGCTCAATGCTGATCGAAGTTATATTCTCGCTAGATGGACTTGGCTTACTTGGTTTTGAGGCAGCGCTTAACCGAGACTACCCTGTGATGTTCGGCACCTTATTTATCTTCACCATTGTCGGCCTTCTGCTAAAGCTAATAAGCGATCTAACCTATGTTTTCATTGATCCAAGAATCGATTTTGAGAGCAGAGAGTCATGATGCGTGCGTTTGATAGCAATAGATGGTCGCCTCTCAATCAGCGGAGACTTGCGAATTTCAAAGCAAATCGTCGCGGATACTACTCCCTTTGGATATTTCTTACGCTCTTCATTGCCTCGCTTTTTGCGGAACTGATCGCAAATGACAAACCGCTGATCGTCTATTTTGACGGAGGCATTTACACACCAATCGCAAATCTATACTCGGAGACGGAATTTGGTGGGGAGTTTGAAACTGAAGCAGATTATCGCGACGAATATGTTATAGAGCTCATTGAGGAGAAAGGCTGGATACTCTGGCCCCCGATTCGTTTTAGCTACGACACACACAACTACCAACTTGAAACGCCTGCACCTTCGGCTCCAACAACGATTAATATTTTAGGCACTGATGACCAAGCTAGAGATGTGATGGCGAGAGTGATTTACGGCTTTAGAATTTCCGTGTTATTTGGATTAGCGCTCACCATATTTTCTTCAATCGTCGGCGTGGCCGTCGGAGCATTGCAAGGCTACTATGGTGGTAAGATCGATCTTATTGGGCAGCGCTTCATAGAGATTTGGTCAGGACTTCCTGTGTTGTTTTTGCTGATTATCTTATCTAGCGTAATTGAACCAACATTCTGGTGGCTGCTAGGCATCATGTTATTGTTCAGCTGGATGGGCCTCGTTGATGTCGTTAGAGCTGAATTCTTACGTGCGCGAAACCTTGAATACGTAAGAGCGGCACGAGCCCTGGGATTGAACAACGCAGGAATTATGTTCCGCCATATACTACCAAATGCAATGGTAGCAACCCTGACGTTCATGCCATTTATCTTGACCGGGTCAATTACCACCCTCACCTCCTTGGATTTTCTCGGCTTCGGCTTGCCTCCCGGCTCCCCGTCGCTGGGTGAGCTTATATCTCAGGGCAAAACCAATTTGCACGCGCCTTGGTTAGGTATGACCGCCTTTATCGTTCTTGCAGTCATGCTTTCGCTTCTAGTTTTTATCGGAGAGGCGTTTCGCGATGCGTTTGATCCAAGAAAAATTTAACGGATAGCTTTTATGCACCAACAGCAGCCCATACTTGAAGTTAAAAACCTAAGCGTGGCTTTCGCGCATAACGGCGAAAGCCAAACGGTGGTGCATGGAGTAAGTTACACCCTAAATCGTGGAGAAACCCTTGCCTTAGTCGGCGAGAGCGGTTCCGGAAAGTCAGTCAGTTCTAACGCGATAATCCAGCTTCTACCGCGCCAAAGTGCGAGTTACCCCTCAGGGGAAATCCTGTTCAAAGGACAAGACCTGCTTCAAGCGAGCGAACAAGAGTTACGAGCAGTCCGTGGTAATGAAATCGGCATGATTTTTCAAGAGCCCATGACCTCTTTGAACCCGCTGCACACCGTGGAGCGACAGATTTCGGAAGTACTCAAACTTCACCAAGGACTGAGCAACACAAGATGCCGAGAGCGCTGTGTGGAGCTTCTAGAGCTCGTGGGCATCCCTGATTCTGAGCGCCGACTTAGCGCGTACCCCCATGAACTATCTGGCGGACAGAAACAACGGGTCATGATCGCGATGGCGCTTGCAAATGAACCTGAAATACTAATTGCCGATGAGCCGACCACAGCGCTCGATGTTACTGTCCAAAAGCAGGTTCTTGAACTTATTGCGGACCTCCAAACCAAAATGGGAATGTCTATTATCCTAATATCTCACGACCTAAACGTCGTTCGTCAGTATGCAGATACGGTAGCAGTGATGAAAAACGGCACTATCGTTGAGCAAGGCACGGCAAAGGATGTATTTAAGAACCCGACCCACCCCTACACGAGTGCACTGATCGAAGCCGAACCCCATGGCATGCCACAACCTGTCTCCAAGAACGCAGAGCTAATTCTTAACTCAGAAAACCTTCTGATCGAGTTTCCAATAAAGAAGAACTTCTTCGGAAAGGTGACTAACAGCTTTACCGCTGTCGACAACGTTAGCTTTTCCGTTCGCGCGGGCGAAACCCTAGGCATTGTCGGCGAAAGTGGGAGTGGCAAGACGACCGCAGGAATGGCAATTCTTAAGCTGCTTAGTAGCAAAGGTGTCATCGCATTTGACGGTAAACGTATCGACCAGATGAACCAAAAACAATTCAGACCAATACGTCGAGAAATACAAATTGTTTTCCAAGATCCATTCGGCAGCTTAAGTCCACGCATGTCTATCGGGCAGATCATATCTGAAGGCCTTGAAATTCATAAGATTGGTGACGCTGTCGAACGAGAGCAGATGATTATTGATGCACTGCGTGAGGTTGAGCTAGATCCGGATTATCGTCACCGTTATCCGCATGAGTTTTCGGGAGGTCAGAGGCAGCGTATCGCCATTGCCCGAGCACTCATACTCAAACCACAACTTATTATCCTAGATGAACCGACGTCGGCCTTGGACAGAAGCATCCAAGTACAGGTAATCGACCTTCTTCGCCGAATACAACAAAAGCACAATATAGCGTTTATCTTCATCAGCCATGACCTTGCTGTCGTGAGAGCACTTAGCCATCGAGTACTCGTACTCAAGCATGGCAAGATTGTTGAAGAAAATGAATGCGAAGCCTTGTTTTCATCCCCAAAACACCCCTACACGAAGGAATTACTTGAAGCCGCGTTCTTTTATGGACAGAATTCCGTAATCGCGCAACACACTGAGGTTTAAGTATGGGTTTTTTAGCAGGAAAAAAAGTTTTAATTGTTGGTATCGCTAGCAAGCTCTCTATCGCCACAGGTATTGCCGATGCAATGCACCGCGAGGGTGCTGAGATCGCTCTCACATACCAAAATGACAAGCTCAAGAAGCGCGTCGAGGACTTCGGTGAGAAGTGGTCAAGCCCGCTAATACTTCCTCTAGACGTTGCCGACGACAAACAAATAGAAGCCGTTTTCGATAACATTAAGCAGCAATGGGGGCATATTGACATCGTTGTTCATTCGGTTGGCTTCGCTCCTGGTCACGAACTTGAAGGCGATTACGTCGATGCGACAACGCGTGAGGGTTTCGGCATCGCTCACGACATTAGTGTTTATAGCTTTGTTGCTCTTGCAAAATTTGCACGTCCACTTATGCAAGAACATGGCGGAGCTCTCCTCACCCTCACCTATCTTGGAGCTGAACGGGTCGTTCCTAATTACAATGTCATGGGGCTCGCCAAGGCCAGCTTAGAAGCAAATGTACGCTACATGGCAAGCAGCCTTGGACAAGAAGGTATCCGCGTTAACGCTGTTTCTGCGGGTCCAATTCGCACCTTAGCGGCTTCTGGCGTTAAAAACTTTCGAAAGATGCTAAACGAAACCGCGAAACAAGCGCCCCTGAAGCGCAATGTCACAATTGAGGAAGTGGGTAATGCTGCCGCGTTTTTGTGTAGTGACTTAGCCAGCGGTATCAGCGGTGAAATCTTGTATGTCGATGGCGGATTTAACACGACAGCAATGCGGCCTTTAGACGATTCGGACGCATAAAGCGCTGCGAAGCTGCACTAGTTCACTGAAAGCTATCTTCAATCAGGTATTCTTCTTCGCTTAGTCTGGAACGGTCGAGTTATTTCTGTGTTACGTCACATATTCATATTGTTCGCGATTTTCGCTTTGGGCAGCATCTCCGGCTGCACGAATATTGGTGGTGCATCGAAGTCTGCTACATCGCTGACAAATTTTCTCGGCTTCTCAGAGCTACCGAAGTGGTATATCACGTCTAGGTACTCCTACCCCGATTCGCAGTTTCGAACTAACGACTTCGGCTTACCAGTGCATTTTCGTGACGTCGGCGAGGGAGAGACAATTGTTCTGTTACACGGGGAGCTATCTTCTCTCCACACCTGGGAGCGATGGGTAGAGATTCTACGGCAAGAGTTTAGAGTCGTCGCCATTGATCTTCCTGGAGCGGGCATTACCGGTGCGCCCAAGTGCATCTCTAACCCAAAGAAACACTGCCCCGAGAACCTTAGCCAAGACTATATCTCACATACACTCACATACTTGATTGAAGACTTAAACCTGCGAAATTTTCATTTGGTAGGCGCATCCTACGGCGGCTATCTCGCTTCGCGCTATGCAATCAATAACCCTGATCGGATTAAGTCTTTAACGCTAATTTCGCCCTTGGGAATGCAACAAGAGCCGCCTTTCATCGTTGATTACTTAGTGGACAGTAGCACTGTGTCCAAGTTTTTCCAGCCAGCAACCATTGCAACAACCATTGCAGATGACTTTTACGGTACTCCTGAACGAATTACCCCGGCATCACTGCAACGCTATCTGCACTTACTCCAAGCACCCAGCGCAAAGAAAACAAACGTCCTTCAAGCTGAAATGGTCCACGAATTGATGCTTAATGGAACCACCGCATCTTTTGCAGATATTCAGGCGCCTTCGCTAATTATGTGGGGGAATCGTGACAAGTGGGGGCGCTTTGATCATGCTCAGCGTTGGGTCGACGCAATACCTAACTCGATGCTGGTCGAATATAAAGGGGTTGGCCATCTGAGTATGGAAGAGCACCCAGAAGACTCCGCTTACGATTTGATTGCTTTCATCAATGATGAGCCTCTTCCTACAATCGAAGGCTTAGGGCGAGACGCCTTTACCATTCAAGACGCTGTTGACTCTCTCGGTGACAAAGAGGCACTCTTTGGGCCCAATTTAGAGACGATGGAAGATATTGATAGCGAATAGTAGCTAGTTCAAGAAGTTTGAAAGCAAGCTTTTCCAGTCATCAATCCCGGTTTGCTCAGAATCTAGAAATTCAAAACCTACCAAATAGCCGTCGCGACAAGACTGAGTCCAACGAACCTCACCAGCAAGCCGGAAATTCTCTGTAAACTCGTCCAGATCGACAACCAAAGTATGTATTGCACCATTCTGCATGTCCTCATCGGCTAGAAGCTGCGCTCCCGTTGCGGACAAATCCAATACCTCGCAACGAATGATTTCTGGTAAAGCACTAGTGTCTGGCTCTGCTGAGGTCACTTCTACAAATATCTCACCGCTGCGATAGATTCTTGCTTCGCCGCGTCTTTCGTCATCACTAAAATATTGGGTCATGGTTTTCTTATAGGTGCCTTAGCTCAATACATTACTAATTGAGTATAGCCATAAGCGCGTTTTTGGCGCGATAAAACCCTATTTTTATGAATCATTCACGTAACACAACCCTAGACGTTGCAAAGCCGGCTTTATTGCTGCAACATCGTTGGCTAACTTAGATTTGTAACTTAAAACAATAACCTGTCGGTAGTAGACGATATTTAGTAGGTTAAAACCATGAGCACCGAATTAGACAACATCAACGTTGCTAGCCAAGAACTTCTTATCACTCCAGCACAACTTAAAAGCGATATTCCGCTTTCTGATAAAGCCAAAGAGACTATCCAACAAGGCCGCGATACTGTAAATCGCATTTTGGACCGAGAAGACAAACGTATTTTTCTCGTTGTGGGCCCATGCTCTATTCATGATGTAGACGCTGCAAAAGAATATGCACTGAAGCTAAAAGAGCTGTCAGACAAGGTAAAGGACACCCTTTACCTGGTTATGCGTGTCTATTTCGAAAAGCCGCGCACGACGGTTGGCTGGAAGGGTTTGATCAATGACCCACACTTGAACGACTCTTTTGAGCTCGAAGACGGTTTGCATATTGGCCGAAAGCTGTTGTTAGATATTGCTGAAATCGGGCTGCCAACTGCGACAGAGGCACTTGACCCGATCTCGCCACAGTACTTACAAGATACCATCTCTTGGTCGGCAATCGGCGCTAGAACCACAGAGTCGCAAACGCACAGAGAGATGAGCTCTGGACTTTCCGTAGCAATCGGTTTTAAGAACGGCACCGATGGTGGCCTAGGTGTCGCAATCAACGCACTGGGTTCGGTTGCCCACCCGCATAGCTTTCTAGGCATTAATCGCGAGGGGCAAGTTTCTGTGGTCCGAACGAAAGGCAACCCCTATGCTCACGTTGTACTTCGTGGGGGTGGTGGCAAGCCAAATTATGATTCGGTAAACGTAGCCCTTTGTGAGCAGGCCCTTGAAAAGGCCAATCTTGCGAAAAACATCATGATTGACTGTAGCCACGCGAATTCAAATAAAGATCCTGCGCTGCAACCTCTTGTTATGCAAGACGCCACAAATCAGATTATTGACGGCAACAAGTCGATTATTGGCTTGATGATTGAGAGTAATTTGAATTGGGGTAGCCAGTCTATTCCTGAAAACCTCCAAGACCTTCAGTATGGCGTTTCTGTCACCGACGCATGCATTGACTGGGAAACAACAGAAAAAGCCATTCTAGATATGCATACAAAACTCAAGGATGTGTTGCCAAACCGATAGAGAAGTAATTCTTATCGTAAAAGCCGCTCGCTTAGATTGCGTATTGACAGTCTTACGAGCGGCTTTCTTGCTTTAGCATGTGTTAAACAGCAGCTCTTTCGGTAACGTCTACCTCAGCTCGCTTGATACTGAGGTCTTCGATGTAACAGCGATCTTCAGCTTGCAATCCGGCACAGGCCACTTTTAGTGCTAACAAAGGCCCTTTAGTTTCGATTTCAACAAAGGATGAAAGCATCGAACTCGACTTGTCTTCGACCAATTGTTCTTCAACGAGCGCCACATGCTCTCCTGCCGCATCGGTATAGGACAGGCATAGTGTCACGAGGCGATTCTCATCGGACAAACCAAACCGTAACCACGCTGCCATATTGAAAGTGTATCGCTGCTTTCGTTTGCTGTGAATCGGTTCAACCTTCGACTTTGATTTAAGCCCTATTTTGACCTTACCTAACAAGCCACGCGTTGATTTTTTCGTTTCATCACCTGCTGATAGCTCAGGGTTATCTACACCAACTTGGCTTAGTGGAACAGCTTGTAGCTCTAGTAATCGAATCGCTGATCGGGGAAGAACACTCATACCTTACCTCTATGATACTTAGCTACTTCAGTCACCTGAGCAGCGCAATGAACTTGACGAGTAAGATTATGACGCAGATTGTCAGATCCTGCCGGAACGGCTTGCTACACCGTGTGATATCGCGCGCCCAAAGATACACTTCACACACAAAACTTCGTTTTACGTTACAAGCTTTGGATTATTTTGACCAAGAAAGTGCATGATGTAGCCGAACGACATCACCAATAATAATTATTGTTGGCGCAGCCAATTTCGCCTCGGCAACGTCCTCAGCGGCCTTAGCAAGGGTAGATACCATCACTCTCTGCTCAGGAAGCGTGCCTTTGGAAATGACCGCCAACGGCATAGAACCACTCATGCCATGTTTGACAAGGTTTTCACAAATAACAGGAAGACTAACCAAGCCCATATAAAAAACCAAAGTTTGGTGTTCAGCAATCAAGCTATACCAATTAAGGTCGCTTGAATCATTCTTCAGATGTCCAGTAACAAACCTCACGGATTGGGCATAGTCACGATGCGTGAGCGGAATTCCTGAATAACTCGCACAGCCTGCTGCTGCGGTAATGCCGGGAACAACCTGAAAAGCGATGCCTTGACTGGCAAGTGTTTCGATCTCTTCCCCACCCCGGCCGAAAATAAACGGATCTCCGCCCTTTAAACGAAGAACACGCTTACCCTGCTTTGCCAGACTCGCCAGCAATTCATTGATACCTTCTTGAGGAACCGTATGGTTTGCACGACGCTTACCAACATCAATCATGTCGGCATCTTGTCTAACTAGCTTCAAAATCTGTGGCGAAACCAAGCGATCATAAAGCACCACGTCTGCCTGGCGCATCAAGCGTAAAGCTTTGAAGGTCAGCAAGTCAGGGTCGCCAGGGCCAGCTCCAACTAGATACACCTCGCCCACCGCGCTTACGTCGGTACATTCGCTCAGCTTTAAACTTTCATCTAGCAGTGCTCGCGCTTCATGATCTTTTCCGCTAAACACTAAATTCCCAACACGGCCCTCAAAGTGTCTTTCCCAAAACGCTCGCCGATGATTGATTTGAGGTAATTTCTCACGAACACGATCACGAAACTCAACAGCGAGATTACTCAAAGCCTCAAGGCGAGCCGGCAGCACAGATTCGACACGACTACGAATAAGACGTGTGAGTGTTGGATGCTGCCCACTGCTAGAAATTGCAACAGTGATCGGTCCTCGATCAATGAGAGCAGGAAAAAGAAAATCGCTATTTTCTGGGTCTTCCGCAACATGAACAGGAATACCCTGCTGGCGTGCAAGAGCCGCAAAAACGTGATCATCGTGATTGCCGCGCGCTGCCACACAAATAAAACAGCCCTCAAAAGCGCTAGCGGTTAAAACACCTACGGACTCCACTTCAATGAAGCGAACATTGTCGATCTCAGGCCGTGTATCTTGCGGTAAGTGGATAACAGTAATCGGAAAGGAAAAGCGTTTTAAAAAACGTATCTTGCGGATAGCTTTGTCACCGCAACCGAACACAATAATGGCTCGGTTATGCGGCTTAAAAAATAAGGGTAGCCAATTCATACGACAGTGCGTTAACGAATAACGTCGAGATTACCCATATATGGCTTCAGCACATCAGGAACCTTGATAGAACCGTCAGCCTGCTGATAATTTTCCATCACAGCAATGAGAGTTCGACCAACGGCAAGCCCCGAGCCATTAAGAGTATGAACCAAAGCAGGCTTGCCTGTTTCAGCGTCACGATAGCGCGCCTGCATTCGGCGAGCTTGGAAATCACGGGTGTTACTACACGAAGATATTTCACGGTAAGCCTGCTGGCCAGGTAACCAAACCTCGAGATCATATGTCTTAACCGCAGAGAAGCCTAAATCTCCACCGCATAACTTAACGAGTCGATATGGCAAACCTAACGCTTGAAGTATTCCTTCTGCATGTCCGGTCAGGGCCTCAAGGGCTTCATCAGAGTCAGATGGCTTCACGACCTGAACCAACTCAACCTTATCAAACTGGTGCTGACGAATCATGCCTCTTACATCTCGTCCATACGAGCCAGCTTCGCTACGGAAACAAGGGGTATGACAAACAAATTTAAGAGGCAGTGACGCTTCGTCGACAATTTCATTACGAATCATATTCGTGGCAGGGACCTCAGCCGTTGGAATCAAGTAAAATTCTCGGTCCGCGTGCAGTTTAAAAAGGTCTTCTGAAAACTTGGGAAGCTGACCCGTACCAAACAA
>NZ_LWFU01000368.1:0-12589 GCF_001635135.1 Oleiphilus sp. HI0080 | reverse complement strand
GTTCTTGAGCTTTGGGTGCGTTATCCGCGGCTGTCTGTACAGAAGTATTTGACGCGGAATTTGATTCGAGCTTGCAGACCGCACCCCGGGCTTTCAGAGCCGCTAAATACTTCTCACCTGTCGCAGAATCGAGTTTGGATTTAAGTACGACTCGCTGACCAGCGAACATTTTCTCTATTTGGGCGGGGCTTGCTTTGAAAAGCTGCCCAAGTTTTATTTTGCAATCGTCCAGTTCGGCGCCTGGCGCGAGCTCTCCGTAAAAGGCTAGCTCGTACTCCTCTGAAGACATACGCTCCTCCTTACTCACAGTGTCATTGGTTAATTCTAGTCGCTATTCGTCTCAAACCCTCATACAATTTCGACCGTCGGTTCCCCGACGCAAGCATCAGCTCTGCGCATTTAGTCTTTCGCGAAAAGTACTCAACTTCAGCAAATGTAGTAGGATCGAAAACCAAGCTCACTTAAATACGACCGACCCGATAATAAACATTCAAGGCTTCGATAATTTCTTCCGCAGCGGCAAAGTTCGAGCCCCAAAGACATGCCAACCGATTAAAGAGATCCACACAGCGGTCAATAACGCCAACCAGCACCGGAATGCATACGATAAGCGCTCAGCATAAGCATTGGGAACAATAATTGATTAAGCCCGCCTAACTTGAGATTAAACCACTATTTTTTCTTGGCACGAGGGTGAGTCGAATCGTAAACCTCCGCTAAATGTTGGAAATCTAAATGCGTGTAGACTTGCGTTGTCGAAATATCGGCATGACCCAGTAACTCTTGGACCGCTCGCAGATCTTGGCTTGCCTCGAGCATATGACTCGCAAAGCTGTGGCGAAGAGTATGCGGCGAAATTTTCCCCTCAAGCCCTTTATACTGAATCCACTTTTTCAACCGTGCCTGCACGGAACGCCGGCTAATACGTCGCCCTTGCTGGCTAACAAAGAGCGCGTTCTCTTGTGGCCGGGCATCCAAGCGAAACGCCAACCACTCCTGAATAGCCGACACCGCTTTATTACCCACAGGAAGCACACGTTGCTTGTTCCCTTTTCCCGTTACGCGCAGCTGCTGAGAATTCATATCTAAATGGGGAAGATCAATGCTGACCAGCTCCGATAAACGCAGTCCGGAAGAGTAGAATAACTCAAACATAGCGTGATCACGGATCTCGTGCCACTCACCATAATCGCCATCGAGCATGGTAGAAACTTCTTCAATACCAAGCGTTCTGGGGAGTCTGGTTCGTGCCTTTGGGCTTGGTACCCCGTCGCCAGGATTGTCTGCAAAGCCCTTATGCCTTTGCAGATAGCGGTAAAAGCTACGAATCGATGAAAGGTGCCGCTGGACGCTTTTTCCTGCCAAGCCCTCAAGCTTGAGCTCAGAAATATAAGCACGCACAGCTGCATGCGTCACTTTCGACCATTCATTAAACGAACAGCCCTCTAACCAAACTCGAAACCGGGCTAGATCACGGGCATAGTTGCTTAGGGTTTGACTGGAATAGTGCCGAACGCTGTGCAGGTATTCGATATATTGATCTACTAATTCCTGCACAAGACGCTCCGCGCGATATTAATCCAAAAGAGAGGGCACTTTCTCAGCGTGCAAAGCGCTCTTTGAGCGAGATAACAGTGCCGGGAGTAGTCGCGTAATGAAGTCACTAATGTAGGAGAGGAACAACGACCCCATTGAGGAATCAAAATGCGCTGGATCTTTACTTGCTATGCTAAAAACGCCATAAAGCGTGTCGTTTCGCAACGGGATGAGCGCGGCTGAACCGACCTCTTTTGCCTGCTGTTGAAACAAAAAATCGAGTTGCTTGTCCGTAAATCGACCACAAATGGCGCCCTGACTATCAACCACCGTGCCTAACTCATCGCGCGCAGTTTGCTCGCTGACGATGTGAAGGTTTGCTGCTGGATAATCATCCGGGTCACCGAACACGACCACCCGAGCGAAGTCGATTTTCTCGTCATCTTTGAAAGCAGCCTGGATAACATATTCAATCTCGTCCAGACTTTTGACATCCATCATATCGAGCAACAAGCGCTTACTTTTCTCGAAGTGCTTATCATTCTGCTGCGCGGCTTCGACAAGCTCATGTAACTGCGTGCGCAGTTCATCACGATGTTCACGAAAAACCTGTACCTGGCGCTCGCCAAGAGAGATTGCAGAGCCACTTTTATGTGGCAAACGCAGCTCATCCAGCAAGTATTCATGAGTAACAAAGAAGTCAGGATTGTCGCGCAAAAAGCTGACGACGGCGTCTTCGCTGAGAGGCTGTGTTTGGGTTTGATTGTTTACATCAGTCATTGTCTTTCACTTGTTCGTGTGCCGGTTATCGATATCAGATTCGAACCTGGCCTTTATATACAGTCACAGCAGGCCCAACCATAATTAAGTTGTGCCCTCGTCCTTGCCATTCAATATTTAGATTTCCACCCGGTAGCTTCACCTCAACCGGACTTTGTAATAAACCGCGCTCGATACCTGCAACAACAGCGGCACATGCGCCTGTTCCGCACGCAAGAGTCTCTCCTGAACCTCGCTCATACACTCTTAACTTAATAAAGCGCGCATGCACAACTTCCATAAAACCAATGTTCGCCTTGTTCGGAAAACGCGGGTGACTCTCTAGAACCGGCCCAAGCCGATCAACGTCTGCCGTCGCAACGTCATCAACAAGCAGAACACCATGAGGATTTCCCATGGAAACCGCTGATAACTCAACGGCTTCACCCTCTAAGTCTAGCTGATAGCTGGCATGCTGCTCATCTGAAACAAAGGGCACGGCGTCGGGCTCTAGAACAGGCTCCCCCATATCGACACGCACACGACCATCATCTTGAATAAAAAGTTCAATATCGGCATTCGATGTCTCAACGCGAACCACCGACTTATCCGTCAGTCCTTGCTCGCGGACGAACACCGCAAAACAGCGTGCGCCATTACCGCATTGCTCGACCTCTGAACCATCTGAATTGAAGATTCGGTATTTGAAATCCATGTCGGGCTTACTGGGCGGCTCAACGAGAAGCATTTGATCGAAACCAATACCCATCCGGCGATCTGCTAGTCGGCGAACCTGTTCGGGTCTGAAAAACGCATGCTGACTAATCATATCAACGACCATAAAGTCATTGCCTAGACCATGCATTTTTGTAAATTCAACGATCATGCGTCTTACTCTTCAAATGGGCGTTCAAGGCGAATTTGATCTTCAAACGTTTCTCGCTGGCGTGCTACAAAAACACGATCACCATCCACCACTAACTCAGACGCTCTATTGCGGGAGTTGTAATTGGAGCTCATCGCAAAACCATAGGCTCCAGCCGATCGAATCGCGAGCAAATCGCCTTCTTCGATATTCAGCTCTCGCTCTTTACCCAAAAAGTCGCCTGTCTCACAGATTGGACCAACGACATCATAACGCTTAGCCTGCCCTGCACCTCGAGGGACCACAGGCACAATCTCTTGCCACGCACTATACAAAGACGGTCGCATCAAATCATTCATGGCCGCATCAACAATCGCGAAGTTTTTCTCTTCGTTGTTTTTCAGATACTCAACACGCGTCAACAAGACACCGGCATTCGCCGCGATAGATCGACCCGGTTCCATAATGATGGTCAGATTACGGCCCTCAAGTTTCTTCAGCACTTCCGTCACATAGCTTTCTGGCGCAGGGGGCTGTTCATCTGCGTAGCGAACGCCAAGTCCGCCGCCGATATCAAGATGCTCTAGCTCAATCCCGGCCTCAGCCAGCTGATCAATCACCAGCAACACGCGTTCAAGAGCATCTAGAAATGGCTTTGTTTCCGTGAGCTGCGACCCAATATGACAGTCTATGCCGGTGACCCGGATTCCCTCCAGTTGCGCCGCTTTTTTGTATATCTCATAGGCGGAATCAATCGAGACACCAAACTTGTTGTCCTTCAGCCCCGTTGAAATATACGGGTGCGTATTTGCATCCACGTCCGGGTTGACCCGCAAAGAAACAGGCGCCTGCATATTCATTGCCATTGCAACATCATTCAGCTGATACAACTCTGACTCAGACTCGACGTTAAAACAGTGAACGCCGGCTTTGAGAGCCTCAGCCATTTCGTCCGCCTGCTTTCCTACACCAGAAAACACCACCTTCGACGGATCGCCACCTGCTGCGATTACTCGGCGCAACTCACCAATGGAGACGATATCGAAGCCTGAACCAAGCTTGGCTAAAATACTCAAAACCGCGAGATTAGAATTCGCTTTAATGGCATAACAAATGAGATGGGGATAGTCACCAAAGGAACGATCATATGCATGATAATGACGCTCTAGCGTTGCTCGGGAGTATACGTAAGTCGGTGTGCCATACTCCTCAGCGATATCACTGAGGGCGGCATCTTCTGCAAACAGTTGGCCCTGTTTTGAAACAAAATAATCCATAACCTAACGACCGCGCTTACGCGCAGCGTACCTTAATTTTCGAGTGATGGCTCCGATTGAGACTGCTCAGTCGACTCATCTGATGCTCGTTCATCGCTAGGCATATACAAGGCGCCTTTTTGCCCACATGCGCTCAATACGGTTATAAACAGTATTGCCAAAACAAGTCGCGCAGGAGAGAGCATAAACGAATTCCCAAATAGTCTATTGCGGATACCGAAGTTTGGGCTCGATTATAGCTTGTCACTGATGCAAAGACTAACGCTTAGATCCTTGCCATTAGGTAATCTGAAGGCCTTTGATACCGACTTCAAAATCAAGAAACACCTTTAGATAATCGAGCGTTCCAAAACCCTGCGCTTCGTTGCGGAGCATGCCTAACGGATCTGCAGGAAAACTCACATCAACCAGCTTCAAAGGAACTGACTCTTTGCTTCGCATTTTACGATAGAAATGATCCAGCGCAGAAAGCTGCTGCTCTCCATATTCGGCGACGCTAAAATCACGCCCCTGCAAGCTCAAGTCAAAATGCATGACATCTCCATCTATCACACCCATTGCATGCACAGCTTCGGTTTGCACTAAATCAATACGTTTGATGCGCTTTATTCGAAAATCGCCGTCAGAAGGCGTCATGGAGTAGAGAATAATACTCGGCATGCTGACAAATGCCTGTGCACTCACGCTAAGCTGCCTGCGCTCAACGACCGTCGATAGAAAGTTAAATATGGATGATTGAAAAACGACCTCCTCCTGTCGCGGAAGCAGGTATTCCAAAACACTTCCACGCTCGTCCAGCACGCATAAGTGAATCGCCTCTGCAGTGAATTGATAAAACACCTGCACCACCTCAGCTTCATCCTGCGCCAGAACAGCACGAAGCATCAAAGAAGATTCAAGCGCGTAACTATCCAATTTGATAGGCTGATAGCTTAGCTCTGTACGTTGCAATCGCTCCATAAGCATCTGACGATTCGCATGACGTTCAAAACGGAACTGCTCTTCTACGCGCTGAATGACATAGAACGCCTCACCAATTTCAAGCACATAACGCAAATCCTGCAACTCGCCTTCCACAAAGAAAAGTGCGCGCGCTTCGTAAAACAACGTTTTCACGCGGGTCTCGATAGCGGAAGAACGGAAAGCACTAAAACAACGCACAATTAGCTGTAATGCCTCGTCACCCTGTTCCAAACATAGCTGCAAATACGCCTGTAGATTTTGCATCAAGGTCTCGCCCACTTCATACCGTACAGCTGATATCTCACCCCAACTATTCAGCACAACCTGATCAATAGTGGACACAAGATTGAGCCGCTCGGAGCTGTAGCTCAGCGAATCGGTTCGATCGCTAATTCGACGCATCAGCTCGTCTTCGTCCTCCCCAGCCTGCGCACCAAGATTTACTAAAAGCAAAATATGCGAAACCTTGGCCGAGGTCTCATAAGCACTTTGCGGGACATAAGGCAGTGGCAGCGGGTAAACTTGCTCTAAGGTGTCTAAAGCACTATGCACATCGCGAATAGTAACTGCGCGCGCTCCCGGAACCACACTCAGACGGGTTGATCTTGTAGCAATACCATTAAAGTACAGCCAAGCCAGCAGCTCTACGAGACTAGAACTTTTTCTGAGCGGCTGGCTATATGCTGCATCTGCACTGCTCGCAAGATTCTTGTACAACAGCCAAGCGTTGCTATCTGAGGAGAACTCCTGACTACTGCCATGGTGAATGGCTAAATTCTCTTCCCAAATATTGGGCGTAATACCGAGATTTACGATCTCAATTTTGCCCGCCTTACGCTGAAAAACCGCATAAAGCTTTCGACCAAGCAATGACATATCCTGCTGAGTGATAGAACTTTCTATCGCATTAGCTCTGGCATAACTTGTTAAAAAACGATACGCATTGGTCAGTTCTGACAACAAGGCCTGCCGCTCTTCGAGGACTTGCGTCACTTTCCAGTCATATCGCTCATCTAAATGCGCTAACTCTCCCTTACCCCAACCCCATTGCGCAACTTGCTGCTCCATAAACATCCGCTGCCAAGAAGCGACTCGCGGCTTAACGGCTCGCGAGAGCTTTTTATTCACCTTTAAATAAAAGCTCTTTCGCACCAACTCCAAGCGCTTTTCCTCCTGCTGCCTGCGCAAGTAACTCTCGAGTCGGCGGTATAGCATAAAGTACGGATCAAGTTCGCTAGGCTCTAGCTCGTCTTCGTAAACCGCCTGTTTGAACTCGACACTTAAACAGGGGTACTCGGGCAACTCGCGCGCATAGACCTCCGCCAATAATAGCTTCAGTGCTGACTTATAGGGAGACTCAAGGCTCTTATACAACTGCCACAGGCCGGCTCCAATAAGCTCGCTTTTGGGAATGGTATGAGTACTACCAAAATCTAAGACATCGGCTTCTTTTACAAAACGGTTGCCAAGCAATAATTGCGTAATTTCAGCGTAACTGCCTTCTGCATCTGGAGGAACAAGCCACCACAACGGGTAACGACCCGTCAAAAGAATCGCGGTGCGATAAAACTCATCCAGCAATAAAAAATGCTGTGCTGAACCACTACTTTCCTTGTCCATCGCGGGAGCAGCCTGGCCCTGTTTAAATCGCTCTGCGCACATTACAAACGTGTGCAGCTCCAACCCTTCCTTATTTGCCCAATCATCAATCTTGCGCGCTTTGGCTGCCAAGATCTGCTCTTGATCTGCGTTAAGAGAAGGGTCAACACACAACCATGCATCTACATCGCTCGCCTCGGAATGCGCTAAGGTACCCGAGCTGCCCATGATAAAAAGCGCCTGAATCTGAGCCTTGTGTCGACGGTCCTGTTTGTAGCGGAAAGTTCTGCTAAAGCCCGCTGCTATAGAGAGCACCACTTTGTCTGGTGCATACCCCGAAACACCCCGCGGAGCATCGCGCGAAACATAACCAGGCAGAAGAGGGTGATTGACTTGATACAAAAGAGGAATAAGACGAAGAATGTCCGCCTGCTTACTTGGCAGGCTTTCGTAGGTGCGATCAAGCCGGCGCTGATTTACAAGTAAAAAGCGATCACGTATTTGCCTCAACAGTTTTCTGTCGACGCCATCGGAGTAATCGGCTGTTATGATTCGCTTTTTAGTTAAGGACATGGCTGCGCTGATCAAATAGGCAAAGGGCTGCCATCACAGCAGCCAAATACACGGGTTTATTGCTTGATAAGCAAATCAAACAAGAACCGTTCCAAAACTAAGCAATACTCTCACGACAGCCCTATCGCTTATCAAGCTCCTCAAAAACTCGATCCGCCGCTGCAAGAACCTGAGCAGGCGCCGTGCCACCGATATGATCGCGAGCATTGACCGATCCTTCCAGCGTAAGCACATCAAACACGTCATCTTGGATGGTATCGCTAAATTGCTGCAATTCCGACAGTGACATTTCAGAAAGGTCTTTCGCTTCAGCAATTCCAAACGCAACCGCTTTACCAACGACCTCATGCGCATCTCGGAACGGCATGCCTTTAACGACAAGATAGTCAGCCAAGTCTGTCGCCGTTGAAAACCCCTTTAGTGCAGCGCTCCGCATGTTCTCAGACTTCACCTGCAAGGCCGGAACCATATCCGCATAAGCCCGCAAACACCCTTTAACGGTATCCAAAACATCAAACAAGGGCTCCTTGTCTTCCTGATTGTCCTTGTTATAAGCAAGCGGCTGCGACTTCATCAACATCAACAACGAAATCAAATGTCCTGTGACACGACCACTTTTACCACGAACCAATTCAGGTACATCGGGGTTTTTCTTCTGCGGCATAATCGAAGACCCTGTGCAGAAACGATCAGGGAGATCAATAAAATCAAACTGTGCAGAGGCCCATAAAATCAGCTCTTCTGAAGCGCGCGAAAGATGCATCAACAACAAGCTTGCGAAAGAACAAAATTCAATAGCGAAATCGCGATCACTTACTGAATCCAAACTGTTGTAGCTTGGACGATCAAAACCAAGCAGTTGCGCCGTCATTTCCCGATCTATGGGGTAGCTGGTTCCAGCGAGTGCAGCCGCACCCAGTGGCATGATATTTACCCGCTTGCGACAATCCATCAACCGCTCGTAATCACGCTGTAGCATTTCATTCCATGCAAGCACATGATGACCAAACGTTACCGGCTGCGCGGTTTGCAGGTGGGTAAAGCCAGGCATGATGGTCGCAGCTTCGCGCTTCGCCAAACCGGCGATGCCCTGCTGAAGACGCGTAAGTTCTGTGGCGATAAAATCGATCTCATCACGCAAATACAAACGTATGTCGGTTGCCACTTGATCATTACGCGAGCGACCTGTGTGCAATTTCTTACCCGTAATGCCAATCTTTTCGGTCAGCTTGGCTTCGACATTCATATGCACATCTTCAAGTGCGATAGACCACTCAAAATCACCAGATTCAATATCCGACCGCACTTCCTGCAAGCCCTGCACGATTTGGTCACGCTCTTCTTCGGTTAATACACCCACTTTTGCAAGCATGGTTGCGTGCGCAATCGAGCCCTGAATATCGTGAAAATACATACGCTGGTCGAACTGTACGGATGCGGTGAACTCTGCCACAAAGGCGTCAGTTGGTTCACTAAAACGACCACCCCAGGACTGGTTGGTCGAACTCGAATCATTGCTCATGCTGAATAACCCATCTACACTGAATAATTGTTCACTGCGACCGTCCAACAACGCGAACGGCCAGATTTAAGGCGGCGAAGTATAACATGAATCAAAAGGCACCTGCGCCTAATAGCAGACCATTCAACAAGAGTTTTATACCCAACCTCTGCGATCCGCAGAATTTGTTCATTGTCATATTGAGCGTACAGATTCTCGCCTTCGTGATTACGTTAATAAAGTCGCATGAGGTTTTGTTAAATTGGCAAATCTTGGGCTTTACATCGCTAACCTTGCATTGCATAGGCTTGAGCGCGAGCGCCACGCTTTGCCTGCTACGAAAATATATTGGCGAGCGCGGCATTATCACTCAAGCAGCCTTTGCGCTGAGTATCGTACTTATACTTTCTGCATTTTTTAGCTGGCTCGGCGCACGATTTCTGGCATATGAAAGCCCGCAAGGCGCTCTTTTCATCGCCAGAAACACCTTAATTGCGGCGCTCACCTGCGGCCTCTTTCTTCGTTATGCATACCTGGACTTTCTAGCTAAGCAGCGTGAAAAAGCGGAACTTAGCTCGCGCATCGAAGCTCTACAGTCCCGAATTCGCCCGCATTTTTTGTTTAACAGCATGAACAGCATCGCTAGCCTTATCAGCAGCAAGCCAGAACAAGCCGAGAACGCAGTGCTCGATTTATCAGAGCTGTTTCGCGCAACGCTGAACACAAAAAACAGCTATGTCACGATCCGAGAAGAACTTAAGCTCTGCGAAAAATACCTAAATATAGAAGGCTTACGCCTTGGAGAAAGACTCAAGCTCGAGTGGCAAATTGAAGATCAGGTACTGAATTTCCTGATCCCTCCACTTACACTCCAGCCATTGGTCGAAAATGCAATTTACCACGGCATACAGCCCATACCAGAGGGAGGCACAATTCGCTTCGAAGCGTATCTGAAACAAAAAACCATCTATCTTCTTATTTCTAATCCAGTTTCCAGTAAAGAGCAGACGCGTCATGGCAATCAAATTGCTCTTGGTAATATTGCTGACCGCCTCGCTGCGCTGTATTCCGATCAAGCCCTGATCAAAACCAGCAAACTGGACGATGTATTTACAACCACTCTGCGCCTGCCTGCGCGGACATCCAGATAATAGAACTCGCATGCATACTGAACTCACTGTACTCATTGCCGATGACGAAAGCCTAGCCAGAGATAGGCTCACTCGCATGATCGAAAGCATGGAGGGATTTCGTGTTATTGCTCAAGCAGAAAACGGTCGACATGCCATCGAGCTCTCACGAGAGCATCATCCAGATTTAGCATTACTCGATATTCGAATGCCGGATATTGATGGCATCGAAGCTGCGAGGGTCATCGCAGACCTTGAACCGCCACCAGCCATTATTTTTTGCACTGCATATGATGAATATGCCCTCAAAGCGTTTCAGGCAAACGCCGTCGGTTATTTGCTCAAACCAGTGAGAAACGAAGAACTCGCTCACGCCTTGAAGCAGGCGAAAAAGCTTAGCCTGGCCCATCTAAAAAGCCTAGATGAGTTACATCAAGAAGAGCAGAACGAAGAGTCTTTCATCGCGAACACCTGGAATGGCCAAGAACGACTTCCCCTGCAAGACATCCTTTTATTTAGAGCGGATCACAAATATCTTAGCGTTATACATAAAAACGGAGAAACACTAAGCAATCAAACGCTTAAAGAACTAGAACAGCAGTATGAAGATGTTTTCATCCGCACGCATCGCAGCACACTCGTTAACATACGACACATTAAGAAAATGTTGAAAAGCCCTGAAAGCGGCTACTATCTGGTTCTCAGCGAAGGACAGAAAATTGAAGTTAGTCGACGCCATGTGAGTAGCGTACGCGACGCATTTGAGAATAAATAGCGCCCTTAGAAGTCTATTTTTGAGTACTTTCGCGCAAATTTAACGCGGACTTAGCAAAGAACTAGACACCGTTCTCACTCTGCAGCCACTTGGAAAAGTAGTTCACAAAACAACCGCCCCGCTTTCGGTATGATTTCGTTCAATGAGTTGAATCGCGAGGTAATCATTCGTGGGAAAAACACCAAACAGTAAGCAAGCTTCAGGGATCGCAGCCCTGCTAGCAGTTCTTTTGAGCTTCTCGACAATCACTTTCGCAAACCCGCATATTCCTGCAAATGACGAGGACACTATTCTGGTTGACCAACAACCTTCTACAAAAATACCCTACAGTAAAATCGTTCGCGCCATGATCCACAAAGTATTCAATTTTGACAGCGAGCGCATCATGACATTTGGTGGAAAAGGCGAAGGTAAGATCGCGCGCAGCTTTTCCGACTACGTTGATCGCACCCGCACACGCTTCAAAGTGAAAGAAGACGAAGTTGAATTAGAGCTCAAGCTGAACTTTTAACCTCCCTCCAGCACATTCCTTAAAAACCTCGTTATAATGCCCCAAATTTCTTGTTGAGGGGCACCATGTCCAATACCACTCCTTCTAAAATACGTATCGCATCGCGTGAAAGCGCCCTAGCACTTTGGCAGAGCGAACACATCAAAGCCCAGCTTGAATCTCTGCATCCCGGTCTGGAAGTAGAAATTGTCGGGATGACCACCAAAGGTGACCAAATACTTGATGTCCCTCTTGCCAAAATTGGTGGCAAAGGGCTTTTCGTCAAAGAATTAGAGCAGTCCATGCTGGCAGGAAATACCGACATCGCCGTACACTCGATGAAAGATGTGCCAATGCACTTCCCAGAAGGGCTCGAACTCGCCGCCATCTGCAAACGAGAAAGTCCGTTCGACGCATTTGTAAGCAACCAATACGATTCCATTGACGCACTACCTGAAGGGTCCGTTGTTGGAACCTCTAGTTTAAGGAGGCAAAGCCAAATTGCTGCCCTTCGGCCAGACCTGCAGATTAAAGGCTTGCGCGGCAACGTCAACACGCGCCTCGGCAAACTTGATGCCGGAGAGTACGATGCCATCATTCTTGCCGACTCAGGTTTACGTCGACTTGGCTTTCACGATCGAATTAAACAAGTGCTGCCTGCTGAGCAGTCTTTACCCGCCGTAGGCCAAGGCGCGCTCGGGATTGAATGTAGAAGCAACGATACCGAAATAAAAAAATTGCTCGCACCGCTAATTGATGAAGAAACCAACCATTGTGTTTTGGCAGAACGAGCGATGAATACACGCCTTGAAGGCGGGTGCCAAGTACCCATTGCCGGCTTTGCTGAACTGAATGGCGATATACTCACTCTTCGAGGTTTGGTCGCCGCAATTGATGGCTCGAAAATTCTCACCGCAAAAAGTTCGATTTCGATCAAACAGAGTCAGCCAAAAGTGCTTGGTATCGATATCGCCGAGCAGCTCCTCGAGCAGGGAGCCGAAGCACTTCTTGAAGCTGCGTATCAATCATGATCAAAGCCATTCTCGAAGGGCACAAAGTACTTGTCTGCCGACCTGAACCGTCAGCCTCTGAGCTGTGCAAGGTATTGGAGTCAGTTGGCG
>NZ_LWFU01000367.1:0-12506 GCF_001635135.1 Oleiphilus sp. HI0080 | reverse complement strand
GCGACTACAATTAAACAAAACGAGAGAATTGGAACGAGATATGGATTTTCACATTATCGTCTTAGCTGCGGGTAAAGGCTCCCGTATGAAGTCTGATAAGCCTAAGGTATTGCATACACTTGCTGGCAAACCAATGCTCACACACGTATTAGAGACCGCACTTGCACTGAATCCAGATAGAATTCACGTTGTTATTGGTCACGGTGCAGATCAATTACGTGCCCATTATCAACAGTTTGAGTACCCACTAAATTGGGTTGAACAACATGAGCAACTAGGAACGGGCCACGCCGTGGCGCAGGTTCTGCCACATTTAAATGACGGCTCAAAAGTCCTTGTTCTCTATGGAGATGTTCCTCTAATTGCCAATGACTCTTTAAATGAGTTGATCGGGCTCGCAGATCAAGAAACCTTAGCTCTATTGACCATGGATGTTGAAGACCCAACTGGTTATGGTCGAATCGTACGCAATGTCGCTGATGAACTTGTTGCAATCGTCGAGCAAAAAGACGCCAACGAAGAACAATTGGCTATTCAAGAAATCAATACCGGTTTTATGGCTGCGACGTCCGACAACTTAAAGCAGTGGTTACCGCGACTAAGTTCAGACAATGCACAAGGCGAATATTACTTAACAGATCTCGTTGCGTTGGCAGTGAGTGATGGCAAAGAAGTAGAGTCCTGCTCACCCTCATCGCCAGAAGAAGTACAAGGTGTTAATGATCGACTGCAGCTTTGTGAACTGGAATGCTGGTTCCAGTCACAGTACGGTGAGCGTTTACTGCGCGACGGGGTGAGTCTATTTGATCCGAATCGTATCGACATTCGTGGCGAGCTCGTGTGTGGCAAGGATGTGACAATCGACTTAAATTGCGTTTTTATTGGGCGTGTCACCTTGGCTGATGGAGTTTACATTGGGCCAAATTGCATTATTACCAATAGTTCTATCGGCGAAAATACGACTGTTAACTCGCACAGCGTTATCGAAGAGAGCCAAGTTGACGGGCATTGTAATATTGGACCTTTTGCACGGCTAAGACCAGGTACTGCTCTTGCAGAGAATGCGAAAATCGGAAATTTTGTTGAAACCAAAAAGGCGAACATCGGTAGTGGATCCAAAGTGAATCACCTGAGCTATATCGGTGATGCTGAAATTGGCGACGACGTTAATATTGGCGCGGGCACGATCACTTGTAACTATGATGGTGTAAATAAATACCAAACCAAACTTGAGAATGACGTCTTCATAGGCTCCAATTCGTCGTTGGTAGCTCCAATTGTCGTCAAACAAGGTGCGACCGTAGGCGCCGGCTCAGTTGTTACAAAAGATGTTGATGCGCAGCAATTAGCCGTAGCCCGCGGAAAACAGGTGAATATCTCTAATTGGAAGAAGCTGACTAAGAAGTAATTTAAAGATCACGGATCGATTTGTAGTAGGGGAAAAGTATGTGTGGGATTGTGGGTGCGATTGCACAGAGAGATGTGGCAAATATTTTAATAGAAGGCTTACGTCGACTAGAATATAGAGGTTATGACTCTGCAGGTTTAGCAGTGCTCTCGAAGACCGGAGAGTTCCAGCGTGTACGCCGCGTTGGGAAGGTTCAAGCTCTAGCTGATGCGTTGGTTTCGGAGCCCTGCCTTGGAGGGATCGGCATTGCACATACACGATGGGCTACGCATGGTGAACCAAACGAGGCTAACGCACACCCTCACAGCTCCTCTTCTGAAATTACCGTCGTCCATAACGGCATTATCGAAAACTATCTTGAACTTCGCGATCATCTGAAGACCCTTGGGTACACCTTTTCCTCCGACACAGATACCGAAGTCATTGCACATCTCCTCCATCACGAACGCCAGCAAAGTAAGAGTCTCTTAGACGCTTTTCAGAAGACCATTCAACAGCTTGATGGGGCTTATGGCGCAGTTGCAATGGAGACGAGTGATCCCGATAGGCTTGTTGCAGCGCGTTCGGGCAGCCCTTTGGTCATTGGCTATGGCATTGGCGAAAACTTCCTTGCATCCGATCAGCTTGCTCTTTTACCTGTCACCAACCGATTTGCCTTTCTAGAAGAAGGGGATATTGCAGAAGTTACTCGTCACGAGGTCAGGATATATGACCATACCAACCAGCCCGTAGAACGAACAGTTACCGAGTCAGACATTACGCATGATGCAGGCGACAAAGGTCAATTCAAGCATTACATGCTTAAAGAAATACATGAACAACCTATTGCCTTAAAAAACACGCTTGTCGGTCGGGTAGATAATGGCGAGGTTCTTAGCGATGCATTTGGCGAGAATGCGGATAACATTTTGAGCGGTATTGATCACGTACAAATTATCGCATGCGGCACGAGTTATCATGCCGGTATGGTTGCTCGTTATTGGTTTGAGCAATATACCGGAGTGTCTTGCAACGTCGAGATTGCTTCTGAATTTCGTTATCGAAAATCTGTTGTGTTTCCAAACTCATTGATCGTCACAATTTCTCAATCCGGAGAGACTGCAGATACGTTAGCCGCTTTACGACTAGCAAAAGAGTTAGGGTATAAGGCGAGCCTGACCATTTGTAATGTCCCCGGATCTTCTTTAGTGAGAGAGTCTGATCTTGCCTATATGATGCGTGCCGGTGTTGAGATAGGTGTAGCATCCACGAAAGCGTTTACCGTTCAGTTGGCCGGTCTTCTGTTGCTTGTTGCGGCAATAGGAAAGCACAAGACATTGAGCAAAAAAGATGAAGATAGAATCGTATCTTCTCTGCTTGCCTTGCCGGCTAAGGTAGAGCAGGCATTAGATATGAGCTCGTCCATCAAAGATCTAGCAGAGGACTTTGCGGATAAACACCACAGTCTCTTCCTTGGCCGAGGAGAGCAATACCCTATCGCGATGGAGGGGGCGCTCAAGCTAAAGGAAATCTCTTATATTCATGCGGAAGCCTATGCGGCAGGTGAATTGAAGCATGGGCCACTAGCGCTGATTGACGCTGATATGCCGGTTATCGTAGTCGCACCAGGTAACGAATTGCTTGAAAAGCTTCATTCGAATGTCGAAGAAGTTCGTGCTCGCGGCGGTCTAATGTATGTTTTTGCTGACAAAGCCGCCAAGTTTGAAAGTGATTCGACGATGAGCGTTTTGGATGTACCTCATTGCGATGAATTTGTGGCACCTATACTCTACTCCGTCCCATTACAATTATTGAGCTACTACGTTGCTCTGATCAAGGGAACGGACGTAGACCAACCACGAAATCTAGCTAAATCTGTCACGGTCGAATAGCAGCGGACGACGACGTTAGCGGTCGCGAAGGACTTGTTAGACCTGCACCTTACCTATGCGAATTTGGGAGGGTAAGAGGTGTCCATTCTTTATATGCCGCGTAGCATGACGGTGGAATACATGACGGTGGTATACGTTGTAACGACATATCCGGCTGTTTGCGAAAAGTAACCAACGTGGAATAGGCCAGATAATGACTCCTATGTTCCTGCTCAAGCATTAGGAACTTAGCGCGAGCATCGAATGCGCCTGGTATAAAACTTTCTCTGTATTTGTTGTTCTCGTGGCACTGAGCCGCATCGAACAGCCGTTCTTGCGTATGCGTGTTTTCGATATGGACTGATGTTTTGAATCCCCGGTTGTGTTCGTACTTACTCCTGTGTTCGTAAATTGTGCGAACTTGTTTTGTTGCTCCGCTATGAGGCATAACGCCAGCCTAACTCGTCGCACCTCACTTAATAAATCCTTTTAAATTCAATGTCTTAAAATTTTGGTCTGCTTTGTGCTTAATAGCATTTGAAGATTAAGACAGTGGAATTACAGCGTAGTGAATTCACTGTCCGAATAGCAGAAATATCAGCAAAGACGCTCATTTCACTCCTTGATTTTATATCGGGGGGCGGAATGAGTTTTTTTTTGCATCAAAAAAGTCGATCAGCAATCGCTTAGTCACTTAGGAGTTTTTCGCTTTTGATCGATTTAACGCACCACTACTAGAAGTTGCGAAAGAGGTCCTGAAGGTATGGAGCGACAGGCCGCTTAGATGTTCGTTGTTAAAATACTATTGGAGATAGTTTTATGAATCTAAAGATGAGTGTTAATTCAAATAGCTTGGCTCGATCAACAAGTATCGCGCTTGCCATTATGTGCGGTGCTTCGATGAATGTTGCGAATGCCTCTCTAAAAGAGAGCATTCAAGAAGCTGTTGACGGGGGGAAGGCATACGGCGATTTCCGACTACGCTATGAGACTGTAGATCAAGACAACTCTCTTAAAGATGCCAAGGGACTTACATTGCGCACGCGTTTTGGCTTTACAACTGCGAGCGTTGAGGGCTTGTCTGCAGGGCTAGAGTTTGAAGACTCACGACAGGTATTGGGAATCGATGAATACAACGATACGAATGGCAAAAATGCAGGGGTGTATTCTGTCATCGCAGACCCCGAGACGACGGAAGTCGATCAGGCGTTTCTAAAGTACAAGCGCGGTATTGCAACCGCCACGATTGGGCGCCAAGTATTAACACTGGATAATCATCGCTTTGTGGGCCACGTTGGCTGGCGTCAAGATCGGCAAACCTTTGATGCGTTTAGAGTGGAAGCAGGTTTTACAGATCAATTCACAGGTCAGTACGCTTACTTGGTGAAGCGAAACCGTATTTTTGGAGAAGAGAAGGACATCGATTCTAAAGATCATTTGCTTAACTTAGCCTACTCGACAGATTTGGGTAAGCTTAGTGCTTATGCATATCTATTAGAGGTGGACCAAAACATCGACAATAGTCTCGATACGTATGGTTTAAGGTTTGCTGGTAAAAAGCCTGCGTCAGAGGATGTGACTATTCTATATGCCGCTGAATATGCCACGCAGGAAAAATCTGAAGCAGGTTCCGCTGATCTAGACGCTGATTATCTGGCCCTTGAACTTGGCGCATCTGTTAGTGGAATTACCGCGAAGCTTGGTTTCGAGTCGCTGGGCTCAGACGAGGGAAATTATGGTTTCTCGACACCCTTGGCTACCTTGCATAAGTTCAATGGCTGGGCTGACCAATTTCTAGGCACGCCTGATCAGGGGCTTGAAGATTTGTATGTGAGTGTAGGAACGAAGGTCTCGGGTATTAAGCTTGCTGCTATTTATCATGATTTTTCTGCCGACGTGAGCAATGGAGGTTCTGATGATCTTGGTACGGAAGTTGATCTGCTTGCCGCTAAGAAATTCAATGATACCTATTCGGGTGGTTTGAAGTATGCAATGTACTCGGCAGGAGATGCGGCTTTTGGCAAAGTCGATACTGACAAGGCCTGGGTTTGGGTTTCAGCCAAATTCTAATCAGGGTTGCTATGCGGGCTAATCCCTAGCTCATAATTAATACGTTTTGAGATAAAAAGCTGCTTTAGCAGCTTTTTATCTACCTATCCCGACCTGGGAAGATGGATCATAAAAAAACAATCTGTCATCGAAGAGCGCAATGAATTCTCCTCAAATGCTTCTACGAGTTTCTAATCGATAAAAGTACCGTATCGCGCCAACACTCTATATACTGCGCAGAAATTGCTCTCCTCCGATTTCCCTCAATTGTAATCGGAACCTTTGCTTACCTAACTAAGAGATCGCCAATGAGCTTTGATACCCTAGGTCTATCGACAAGAATTCTTGAAGCTGTTGCGAAGCAGGGCTACGACACTCCGACTCCGATACAAGAACAGGCAATACCGGCCATTTTAAACGGTCACGATGTGATGGCGGCAGCGCAAACGGGTACCGGTAAAACAGCAGGTTTTACCCTTCCATTGCTAGAAAAACTGTCTGGCGGAAAAGGTCCAAGAGCGAATCATGTTCGCGCTTTGGTTTTAACACCAACCCGGGAATTGGCAGCGCAAGTGAGTGACAGCGTGATGACATACGGGTCAAACCTCCCTTTGCGATCGGCTGTCGTGTTTGGTGGAGTTAATATCAACCCCCAAATGCAAAAGCTTCGCAAAGGTGTCGATATTCTAGTTGCAACGCCGGGGCGTTTACTGGATCTGCACTCTAAAAATGCGGTTAAGCTTGATCAGGTTGAAGTGTTCGTTCTTGATGAAGCAGATCGTATGCTTGATATGGGCTTTATTAATGACATTAAAAAAGTCATCGCGTTATTGCCTAAGCGTCGTCAAAATTTGCTCTTCTCGGCGACGTTCTCTGAGGACATTCGAAATCTCGCGAAGGGGCTTATTAACAACCCTATCGAAATTTCTGTCACGCCAAAGAATACCGCTGCCAAGACAGTTGACCAGCTCATTGTTCCCGTCGACAAAGGTCAAAAATCTGCGTTGCTTATAAAACTCATCAAGGAGCACAAGTGGTATCAGGTGCTAGTGTTCTGCAGAACAAAACACGGTGCAAATAAGCTGTCACATCAGTTAGTTAAGTCGGGTATTACGTCGGCTCCTATCCATGGCAATAAGAGTCAAGGTGCGCGAACACGCGCTTTGGCAGATTTTAAAAAGGGCGATGTACAAGTGTTAGTCGCCACGGATATAGCCGCGCGAGGAATTGATATTGACCAACTTCCCCAAGTCGTTAACTTTGATTTACCGCATGTCGCTGAAGACTATGTGCATCGTATAGGGAGAACCGGAAGAGCTGGCGCTGAAGGCAAAGCAGTCTCTTTAGTCTGTGCAGCCGAGTATAAGGAGTTAACGGGAATTGAGCGTTTGATTCAGCAGGTATTGCCGCGAGAGATCGTGCCTGGGTTTGAGCCCAAAGAGCGTTTGGGCGCGTCACCTGCTAAACCAAAACCGCTGAAGCCAAAAAGACCGAAGAAAAAAAATCCAAATAAAAATGAACATCATGACGGGCCTCGGTCGGACAAGGCGAGCGCCAAGAAAAGTCATAATAATGAAAGTGTTTGGAAAACCTCTGGCGACTCTTCTGTTAAACCACAAGAAAATAAGCCGAGGC
Organism: Oleiphilus sp. HI0080; assembly: GCF_001635135.1. Lineage (NCBI taxonomy): Bacteria > Pseudomonadati > Pseudomonadota > Gammaproteobacteria > Oceanospirillales > Oleiphilaceae > Oleiphilus > Oleiphilus sp. HI0080. The sequence goes on along the minus strand of NZ_LWFU01000367.1, from coordinate 5,564 downwards.
GTCGAAGAAGGCCCTCAAAAAGCACTCAAACAGCCAAGGATCCGCGCTAAATCCATCTCAGCGCTGTTTTATGCGCTGGGACTTTTGGTGATCACAGCAAGTTAAGGGCGCGAGTATGATGTCACGCGCATCACTAACGTGCGCCAACGCACAGCCAAACAAACCGTTACAAGTAGCGGCTCTTTCTTTGCAATACCTCTTCTAAAGCCAATCTAAAGTTAAAGCATAAACGATGAAAAGACGCGAACTCCGAACACAGCACTGCTGATCGGAGCGCAATAGTCACTTCTATGCGAGCATGCTTTGAGTAACACGCCAGTTAAATCTAAATTTAAACAGCTTATTGCTTTGATCTACGAGTTGTATTCGGTGAATACCCTGGTTTTGATCGCAGCGGTTTTTCTTGCGCTTGTTCCAGAGCGGCCTCAGTGGGTTCAGCAACTGGATGATTCATTGTATGCAGCAGTCGCAACTTCAGATCAGCTTGTGTTGCTTAAAAACGAACAGGCGATTCAGAAAAGTCACGTCTACGACCAGATGGGCCTCAATGATATCGCAGGGTCGTTAGCGAGCATTTTTAATGGCGATGCATTTCATTTTAATCATACGCGTGATGAGCTGACCCCAATGGCATTTGCTCTCGTCGAGCGGTTTGTCATGGTGCTGATCGTTCTTGTGTTGATTCGGGGTTTACCCAAGGTTCCAGAAGAGCGCTCATTAAAAATTGTGTTTGGGATAGCGTGCAGCACTATGTTCATCGAAGTAGCGCTACTTCGATTTGCTAACCTTTGGATGCCAATGGGTGCAGCTAGTCAGTTTTTGATTGGTGCTTACTTCATTATGCTCTTGCAGTTAAAACACGAAATGAATATCCAGGACATTCGAAAGCAACTGCACAACACGTCTTTAGACTATATACGGGATATTTCGAATACCGATAGCAGTGAAAAAACCCTGCGCCTCCTCAAGCAATGCAAACCATGCGCCGATACCTATGAGCTTGCGTATTCCTTTGCCCGTGATCAACAGAACAAGCGTCTACATCTGTTGGCTGCACAGGCCTACCAAATTATCTATGACAATCACCGCGGTTTTAAAGACGTTGCGCAACGCTTAGCCGATATCAAAGCGGCAACCAAACTGAACAACAGCGCCAGCCATGGGACTCTAGTGCCTCTTGACGCTACTAAGGTTGTTGAAAGAAATATTATTCTTCCAAAGCTTGGGCGATATCAAATGATTAGGGAGCTTGGCCGTGGCGCGATGGGAGTAGTCTATCTTGGTGAAGATCCAAGAATCGCCAGAAAAGTAGCGATTAAAACACTGCCTTATAGCCAGTTTCCACAGGATCAATTGCAAGAGCTCAGGGAGCGCTTTTGTCGGGAGGCGAAGGCAGCTGGGAGACTAAGCCATCCAAATATTGTGACGGTTTATGATGTCGGTGAAGAGCGAGAGCTTGCTTATATCGCCATGGATTATGTTGACGGGGCTGCGCTTGATGCGCATTGCAGACAAGATAAATTATTACCAGTTGTTACCGTATACAGCATCGTATTGCAGGTAGCGGAAGCGCTTAGCTATGCGCATCAAAACCAGATCATCCATCGTGATATCAAGCCTTCCAACCTTTTATATAACGCTGATACCAATCAGGTGAAAGTGTCGGATTTTGGCATCGCTCGGATGTCTGACGAATCTAAAACGAAGACCGGCCAAGTGATGGGTAGTCCAGTTTACATGGCGCCAGAACAGCTTAAGGGGGCTAAGGTTAGCGGTGCTGCTGATATCTTCAGTTTGGGCGCAACTTTTTACCAACTTCTTACAGGCACTACTCCATTTAAGGCAGATTCGTTGCCCGAACTCACGATAAAAATTATGAGCAAGAAACACAAAAGCGTCCGTGAGTTACGTTCGGATTTGCCGGCTAGTGCGGTTCGAATTACCAATAGAGCACTAAACAAAGATCCCGCCAAACGATTTGCGAATGCAGAAGAAATGGCAAGCCATTTACGCAAAGCGCTCTCTAATGATTTTAACGCAAGGGTGGCCTAATGTTGCTTACCAGCAAATGTTTGCGAAGACACAAGGTTGTTGGATTGAGCCATCCGGGTGCTATCCGAAGCAATAACGAGGATGTCATCAACTGGTGGTACGAGCCACAACAGGGGCTCACCTTCGCTCTTGTTGCCGACGGCATGGGTGGTCATGAAGGCGGTGCGGAAGCGAGTCTTCTAGCATCCGAGAGGATAAGAAAGCGCACAAATAGTTTAACGCATGATTTTTCTGGCGACATGGAGCGGCTAAAAGTACTGATGATTTCTGCTTTGGAAGATGCGAATGCTGAACTTCTTAAGGCGCAAGAAGCGAATGAAAACATGAGTAAGATGGGGACGACGATTGTTTTTGTTGCGGTTTTTAATCATCAGTTAGTGGTGCTCCATGTTGGTGATTCACGGTGTTATTTACTAGGTCGAGAAAAGCGCTATTTCGACCAATTAACCAGAGATGATAGTGTCGTTCAGGCTATGCTAGATGAAGGGTTGATAACCGAGCAAGACGCCTCGACGGTGCCGTATCGTAATCGTTTGACCAATGCACTAGGTATGAAAGCAGCCCTCGAATATAGCGTGTCGGTAAGAAAGATTGATCTAGAAGATGTGGTGTTGCTGTGTACCGACGGATTCTATCAAGCTGTCGATCTCTCCCATGTTTCTGATTTCGTTCAGAGTAACGGCTGCACACAAGCAGCGGCGCAATCTCTGTTGGAAATAAGTTTGAACAACAATACGAATGATAATACCTCCTTAGTCCTAATAGCCTCTGAGGCTGATGCTAGTGAGGTTTGAGAACGAAACGAATGAACAGGAGAAAGAACCATGGCACTACTAGCCCAGATTATTGATGACGTTGTAGCAACCAGATTCGAACTTGATAAACCAAAGATCATGATCGGCCGTCACCCTGAATGTGATATTCAAATTACGGATACGGCAGTGAGTGGTCGACATGCCTTAATAGAAGTGGAAAAGAATGATTTTCTCGAAGGCGTTTATGATATTTTTATCTCAGATAATGGCAGCACCAATGGGTCGTTTGTAAATGACGAGCCGATAACCAGTCGAAGAAGACTAAGCAACAATGATGTTATTCGACTTGCCTGGAATTCCTTTTGTTTTATTGATGAGCAAGAGAATGACATGGAAAAGACTGCTTACGCGCTTTGATTCTCTGTAGTTAGGGTCGTTCAACGGTTGTCATATTATTGTCCAGTATTCGACCTGTTGGCTCTGAGTATTGTGGAGGCTCAAAAAGTACCGGCTGTGGAAGCTTGATTTCCAAAGGTTCATCGAACGCGTCCTGTTGCTGTAGCTTATCTTGTAATTCCGCCGCCTTCGATATGCCCTCTTCGGCAGCTTGCTTTCGATACGCAGGACGTTGCTCTGCATCTCCAAGGTCTCTGAGCGCATTGGGGATAGCAGCATTGGCGAGCTCGCTATTATTCGCATCTTGGAGAGTAAGATCTTCAAGGTTGGATTTCTCAATACTTACTTCGTTAATGACCCCTGCTTCCCATGCCTCAAAGCTGAGATTTTCATTGCAAAAGCCAGCTTGAGTGGCGAGCGTACAGAGTGTCAAAAGCGATAGTTGATAAAGCATGCAAACATTTTCAGTGATCGTTAAAGTTTCTATTTGAGCACGTTGTCTTTCAATTTAAAATCGACTAACACTAAAATGAAGCCCCAAATACAAGATCAATTTCATGAAGACGCCTCTTATTACAGCCGAAGGTTATCAATCCTTAAAAGACGAGCTTGAGCATCTTTGGCGTGTTAAGCGCCCTGAGGTCACTAAAAAAGTAAATTGGGCTGCCTCTTTGGGGGACCGCTCAGAGAACGCTGATTACCAGTACAACAAAAAACTGCTTCGCGAGATTGATCGCAGAGTCCGTTATCTGTCAAAACGCATTGAAGATTTAAGAGTTGTCGAATACTCGCCAGAACAAGATGGCAAAGTATTTTTTGGCGCTTGGGTAGAAGTTGAAGGTGAGGATGGACAGGAATTGAAATTCCGAATCGTCGGGCCTGATGAAATCTACGACAATAAAGGCGTCATTTCGATCGACTCGCCAATGGCTCGCGCTTTGTTATCGAAAAGCGTCGATGATGAGGTCGAGGTACGAACGCAACAAGGCAGCAGTGTTTGGTGCGTCGTTGATATTTCTTACCAAACTAAATAGATAGTCGTTATTTATTCATCGGCAACGTACTTCCAGCCCTCTTTTGCCATTAAGCAAAAACGATAAGAACCAGAGAGCATGATTACGTTGTTATCAAAGATGCTAACAGACAGTGAGCGGCACTCATTATTGGGTTGGTCTGCAACTGGCTTTGAATCAAAGGGTGTCGCAACCACTTGTAAATCACTTTTGGGATAAGTAAACGTCACTGGGTGTCCGTTTTCACCTGTTTCTAAGACAGAGAATAGATCGTTCTTAATCTCGGCGCGCTGAGCGTCATTGAGTCTACCTAAAGGCGCTTCAATTTTGCGCCATTGATCGTTTGATTTACATACATTCCATACAGCACTTTGATAGCGGCGCTGATTGGCTGCTCTCACCGCAAATTTGATGCTTCTACACTCTTCATTTTGATAGCTGTAATCAACGAGTACTTTAATCAAAGCTTGAGAGCCTTTTTTGCTTTTCCATTTAGACTTTTCGAGTGGTTTTTGATTATCCAATGTTTCAATAATGAACGTACGTAATTCGTTGCGCTCTGCTTCTGTTAAGTTTCCGATGCTGGTGCTGGATAGAAACGAAAAGTTTGACGCATTGGCTAGCATGGAAGATAAGATTGCAGTGAATAATAGGCACAAACAAAAGAAAGAGCGCATCGAATATCCTAGGACTGTAAAAACATGTGTGGTTTTGGTGAAAGTATAGCGTGAAGTGCTTAGCATGTAAGCAAGCTTTTCTATCCGACGAAAAGCACTAAATTTAGGTTGAAGCACCTATTTAAAAACCTTATTGTTCTCGAGAATAATCAGCACCAATTTGGTAGGCAATCATGAGTAAAAATATAGAAAAGTTTGGTGAGTTGGCTCTTCAACAAGTCGATAGCCTTGGTTTTCAGTTGGATCAACTAGGTATTGAAAACAGTGTAAATCGTCACAACCTAATGGCAGTGGTTTTTGCGGGCCAGAAGCGTTTTGAAGGCGAATTAGATAGCGTGAAAGCGCGTGTTGGAAGCACTAAGGCAAATGTAGAATCAACCATTGATGCTGCAGAACAGCTTGCTAAAAGTGGCTTGAAGCTTCTTGCTTTTCCAGCGACGTACACTATCGAGCGCTTCAAGCAGTTTGCGTAGACGACTTCTGAGAGGCCTTTAGATTCTCCGGCCGTTCCAATTTTGGAGCGGCTTCTTTCTTTTTAATCAGTGGAAGATTTAAGGTGACAACCAAGCCTGGGTTATTGTCGCCAAGCATGATTTTTCCCTGATGCAGTTCCACAACCGCTTGAACGAGGCTCAGTCCTAAACCGTTTCCTGGTAAAGAGCGACTCTTCG
>NZ_LWFU01000366.1:0-3194 GCF_001635135.1 Oleiphilus sp. HI0080 | reverse complement strand
AAGTGATGGAGGGCTTACTTCATTACGGTGAGAACGAGCGAATTGTAGAGCGCCGTGGTTTCTCGATGTTGGACATGAAGCGCCTCGTTACGGCCTTAGGTTTTCCTGCTGGTGGCTTTAAAGCGGAGATGCAAGACCTAATCGACTTGGATCACCCAGCGATCGTTCCAATTCAGTACGCGGGTTACAAGCATTTCGTTGTCGTAAAGACGGTGGAGAATGATCGTGTTTTTATTGCGGATCCATCGAAAGGAAACTTAACGTTCACGATTGAGCGCTTTAAAGAAGCTTGGGATCAAAATGTATTATTCGTTGTATTTCCTGGTGATACGAAGCCGGTAGATGGTCTGGAATTGAGAGAAGAAGACTTACGTTATATTGATGACCAGACACTCTCTCTGCAGGCATTTCAGGAGTATCCAGATTATTTCGATATGCATCAGTGGCGGATACAGAATGAGATCGAACGGCTTAAAAATAACTCTGAAGAGGAGATAGCCAATGGTGCGCCAACCTTTAGTAATGGCACCAAGCAGCTTCACTACAGAAGAAACTAATTAGATTGCGATAGTATTAAACAAGGACAGACTCATGGCCCGCTTTTTAAGGCTTTTGATCATATTTTCTGGAACCCTGCTCGCGACTGGCGGGGTTTTTGCTGAAGAAAAGTCTTCGACGGATAAAGCGCGTGAAGCGCTTGCCCAGCAAGGGGAAGACGAGAGTGATACGGCTCAGTTAGAAGAAGTTTTCCAAGCCGCTGAAAAGCGCTACTCGATGTTGAAATCTGGCGGGAAATCGCTGTCTTACTCCTTTAGTTATTCCTATACAGGAGACTCTAGAATCGATCTAGAGGTTACTAACGGCGTTGTCCGTAATTTGGATGTAAATCCTACTGCAACGCACAGCATGACGAACAGTTTCAGCTTCTCGTATGGCATTCTCAATAACGTCACGTTAAGTACCAACGTTCCTTTATCCACTCGTTACGACACGACACGTGAATTATCGGTTACAGATTTTGGTGATATTAGCCTCGGGCTCAGATGGCAGCCATTCTCTTATGTGCCGGGTGCGCCCACAATAACAGTCAATACCTCTTTGAGCACCAAAACAGGGGTTAGCCCTTATGAAATTAACCCGCAACAAAGACTGTCTACAGGTAGCGGAACGTATTCGTTTAGCACTGGTGTTAACGTATCTAAGGTACTCGATCCGGTTGTTGTGTTCGGTTCATTAAGCTCTGGTTATTCATTTGAAGAAAATGGCCTGAATCAAGTCCGAGGCGGGCGGGTTTTGACGTCTGTTCATAATGGGCAAAGTTATTCTCTCTCTGGCGGTTTCTCTTACTCTCTGTCCTACGATACTTCCTTAAGTATTTCGACAAGCATTTCTTATAACAGCGAAACGAACCTTTACTTCGCTGATGGAAGTAATACTGAAACTCAAGATTCGGCTAGTGGTTCGGTAAACATGTCTCTGGGTATTAGGGTTGACCCTACTACGATTATTAACACCAGTTTTGGCTTTGGTCTGACCGAAGATGCTTCAGACTTTAACTTAGGCTTCTCGTATCCGATTAATATCGGTGCGTGGACTTGGTAAGCGATCAAATATTGGAGCTGATGTGAGAGCGCTTACCAAACCAATACAGCGTGCAATGGTTGCGCTGTTTTCCGTGTTGTTGGTTTTTCCGCCCCAGCTTTATGCGCAGGTAGGTAACGGCATCACGATCGATAGTCGCGCGATGTCGCTTGGTAATGCCGTCGTAGCGGATCGAGATCCAAGTATTGCCGCTGTTTATCATAATCCCGCGGGTCTCGTAAATTTAGAAGAGCGTCAATTCGAAGTAGATCAATATATTATTGGTCTTGATCTCGATGCGGCATATATCGCGGGCGACGATTACGAGATCTTTGGTCTAGATGGAACAGGCTTTAATACCTACGATCCGACTGTTCCAAGAGACCCAGTGGTGGGTGGTGATGGATATGGTGAGAGCCATACGAGTAAGCCGGCGATATATATTCCGGGCTTTGGCTTACAGCAATGGGTCTGGAGTGGGCCGGCGCCACTTCCGTTTCAGTTCGGTTTCTCAGTAAACGAGCCGGGCTCGAAGTTTACTTTTGCATTCAAAAACTACATGCATTCTCCGCTTGGCCTGTTCAAAGACGCTGAAGACCCAGGTAAATTCCTAGGTAAAGAAGCGGCTATTCAGCGCTACACTTTCTTTTCTCCTGCAGTTGGTTACGAAATTTCTGATGAATGGGCCGTTGGTCTGGGCGTTCAGTTATCCCATCAAGGTTTCTATATCGCGCAGGATAACCGGGCACCAAACTTTTTGATTGCCGTGACTGAGATTTTACAGGATGCGTTTGCCTGTGAATTTGATAAGCCGATCGGTAAACGTCGTGATCCTCTCCAGCCTTTCCTTTCTCTCTGTCAGGGTAATATTGGTCCGTGGGACAGTGTTGGTCGAATCGACATCGATATGCAGCAATCACTTTCCCCAACATATAACGTCGGGGTGCTCTGGGAGCCAAATGATTGGTTTTCATGGGGGGCTTCCTACATGACGGGTGCCGAGATGGAGTTGCGTGGTACCTTTTTGATGGACTACACGGATGAGTGGACAGCATTCTGGCAAGGCTTTAACGGCTCGATTATTGGTGCGATTACTGCCGCGATTCTTGGTCTTCCTCGAGGACGACCATATGAGGCGGGAAATATTTATATGGATTATGAAATTCCGCAGCAGTTTAAGAGTGGTATCAGCATGCGAGTTCATCCGGAGTGGACCGTTAATCTTGATGCTACATGGACTGATTGGAGTGTCTGGGATGAATGGACGTTCCATTTTGATCGAGATCTAGAGCTTTTAACAACAGCGCGACTCCTTTCAGGACTTGTTACCGGAACCTCTCTAACGCTTCCACTTGGCTTAGAAGATACGTGGCATTACGGGATCGGTATCACCCAACACGTCAACTCTCGGTTGAATCTCCGGTACGGTTTGGAGCTGAGAAAGACGCCTGTCGGTGATGATGTTTTTGGTCCTGTGCCGGTAGGAGATATGAAGCATTGGGGCTTAGGCTTTGATTATAAATGGGATAAACAAACCAGGGTTGGTGCAAGTGTATTCTATATGCAGTCTGTTGATTACATTAAAAATAACACGAGTTGTAATCTAAACTGTA
>NZ_LWFU01000365.1:0-5369 GCF_001635135.1 Oleiphilus sp. HI0080 | reverse complement strand
CAGATAGCGAGCCAGGCATTGAGCCATTCGCCGCAGACTTTGTGGCAGGGAGTTCGGATTGCTAAGCACTTTAATGCGCATGATCAAGCTCAAAGTTTGGCGAATTTGCTGCAAGAGCAGTATCCAGATTCGCCTGAATACCAAAACTACCTAAGCCAGTACGGTGGATAAACATGAGCTCTGAAAATTCTGCTGAATTTACCCATCCTGGCCCCATTTTGCGAGCGGCACGGGATGAGTTGCGCTTATCCATAGAGCATGTTGCTGAGCGCCTTCATCTAAGACCGTCAGTTGTAGCTCTCATCGAGTCCGAAACCTATGACGACTTTTCAAGCGACGTTTTTCTTAAAGGCTATTTTCGCTCTTATTGTCGCCTAGTAGGGTTGCATGAAGAGCGTATGGTCGAATTGCTCGAACGACAACTTGACGCGATTCAGAAAGAAGAATCGAAACAAAAGAAAGCCGAAGTCGACGCGCAAGCGGCCGAGCGACGAATGCACTTATTCAAGCTAGGCCTCGTTGTAACCTGTATTTTGGCTATATGCGCAGCATCGATTTGGTTCTTTGTGGGCTCGTCCGGTTTAGGGTTTGATGAGCCTCAACATCGCGATAAGCAAAGAGTTGACGTATTGTCTGCGGATAGTGAGCTGGCTAATGATCAACCTAATTCCAATCCCTTGGCAGATGAGACGACAGGCTCTGTGTTGACTAGCGAGGATCCCGACCTAGGAAGTACGGCTGCGAAGCCTGAAGATGTAGCGGGGCCTGCGGGCGAAGATGATATCGAACCAATCAATCTTCAAGAAAAAGCGTCTGCCGCTGACCTTGTGGGTGACGCCAGTGTAGAAAGCTTGGACGCTCGTGAGGCACAGCCTGAATCACTTGCTGATATGGTGCGTTTGTCTATTGCTTTCACCGGTGAGTGCTGGTTTGAAGCGTATGGTGCTGATGGACTGCGTATTATTGCCGCGTTGAAGCAAGATGGAGGGCGTTTTGATTACGAGGGCGCAAAGCCGATTCGGATCGTGCTGGGGAATGGAAGTGCAGCAAGTGTTCAAGTAGATGATCAAGTGCTTGATATTAGCTCCAGAATCGGGCCCTCCGGTCGCGCTGAGTTAGTGATTGAATAGTTTCTGGCTTTTTAAGTAGTTTAAATAGAGAAAATCGATGAAGTTTGAGTCTCCAATAAAGCGCAGGGTATCGCGTCAGATCATGGTTGGTGATGTCCCGGTCGGTGGTGATGCTCCGATCGCTGTTCAAAGTATGACGAATACCGAGACCACGGATGTTGCGGCGACAGTCGGTCAGGTCAATCAGCTAGCTGAAGCGGGCGCAGATATTGTTCGTGTTTCTGTGCCGACCATGGATGCTGCAGAGGCATTCAAGCGCATTAAAGCGGAAACTACGGTTCCTTTGGTTGCTGACATACACTTTGACTACAAGATCGCTTTAAAAGTCGCTGAATATGGCGTGGATTGTCTTCGTATTAACCCCGGAAATATTGGCAAGGAAGACCGTATTAAAGCGGTTATTGATTGTGCCAAAGACAAGAATATTCCAATCCGGATAGGAGTCAATGCAGGGTCTCTTGAGAAAGACCTGCAAAAGAAATACGGCGAGCCAACGCATGAAGCGCTTGTCGAATCGGCGATGAGACATGTAGAGATACTCACTCGGCACAATTTCGAGAACTTTAAATTGAGTCTCAAGGCTTCGGATATCTTTATGACCGTTGCGGCTTACCGGCAAATTGCGAGCCAGATTGATCAGCCTCTGCATCTTGGTATTACTGAGGCCGGCGGCTTTCGGTCAGGTGCAGTCAAGTCATCGATTGGTTTAGGTATGCTTCTGATGGATGGCATTGGTGATACCTTGCGGGTGTCGCTTGCTGCGGATCCCGTTGAAGAAGTAAAGGTCGGTTACGACATCCTCAAATCGTTGAAACTCCGTTCCAAAGGCATCAATTTCATTGCCTGCCCAAGCTGCTCTCGCCAGAATTTTGATGTCGTGAGTACTATGAATCAGCTTGAGAGTCGTTTAGAGGATATTCGCACTCCGCTAGATGTTGCGATTATTGGCTGTGTGGTAAATGGTCCGGGAGAAGCAAAGGAAGTAGATCTTGGTTTAACGGGTGGTTCACCAAATAACCTCGTTTACATCGATGGCAAGCCAGACCATAAGCTTAATAATGAAAACCTTGTTGATGCGCTGGAACAGCGTATCCGGGCTCAAGCAGAAGCAAAAGCGGCCCTTGATGAAACCATCATCGCAAAGTCATAAAATCAAGTTCTTAGAAAGCAACATTAAGAAGCAATAGGTTAATAGTTTGGCTAAAATTCAAGCAATTCGGGGGATGAACGATCTTCTCCCTGAGCATTCCCCCAAATGGCAGTATTTAGAGCGTACCGTATCGAAACTGCTTTCTCAGCACGGTTATCAAGAGATACGCATGCCGATTGTTGAACAAACAGAGCTGTTCAAGCGATCTATCGGTGAAGTGACCGATATTGTAGAAAAAGAAATGTATACCTTCGATGATCGAAACGGTGACAGCCTGACCCTCCGTCCGGAGGGGACTGCGTGCTGTGTTCGTGCTGCAGAGCAGCACGGATTGTTGTTTAATCAAACCCAGCGGTTATGGTACCAGGGTCCGATGTTTCGTCATGAAAGGCCGCAGAAAGGTCGCTATCGACAGTTTCACCAGATTGGAGTCGAGTGTTTTGGGTTTGAAGGCCCGGATATTGATGCGGAATTGATTTCAGTAACCCACCAACTATGGCAGAAGCTTGGTATTCTTGATTCGGTTGAGCTGCAGATAAATTCTCTAGGTTTGCCGGAAGAGCGTGCTGCATTTAAAGATGCGTTAGTTCATTACCTTGAGCAGTACATTGATCAGCTTGATGAAGATAGCCAACGTCGTTTGGGGACGAATCCTTTGCGTATTCTTGATTCGAAAAATCGAGATACACAATCGATTTTAGAAAATGCTCCTGTGCTTACCGATTTTTTTGGCGATACGTCCAAGGCGCATTTTGCGGAGCTAAAAGCGTATCTGGATAGTTTGGGCATTCATTATGTTGTAAACCCGAAGCTTGTTAGAGGTTTGGATTACTATTCTAATATGGTTTTTGAGTGGGTAACGGATGCCCTAGGTGCGCAAGGAACAGTTTGTGCCGGTGGTCGCTATGATGGCTTGGTTAAGCAGTTAGGCGGAAAGGGAACGCCAGGAGTGGGCTTCGCGATGGGCGTCGAGCGGCTGGTACTCCTCCTAGATGAGCTTAACGTTTTTCCGCAGGGTTTAGATGTTGCTGCCGATGTCTATATTGTTGCGGCTGGAGATGGCACACAAAAGAAAGCATTCCAAGTCGCTTCTTTGATTCGGAATAACACCAGCATGCGTGTTGTTCAGAATATGGGGCAAGGTTCGTTTAAGTCCCAATTGAAAAAAGCTGACAAGTCGAAGGCAAAGTTTGCAGTGATCATTGGATCCGAAGAGATGATGAATCAAACTCTGTTGCTTAAGCCTTTGCAGTCTAAAGAAGAGCAAAAAAGCATTCCAGAAGCAGAATTGCTTAAATACATAGAGTAACGAATAAAGTACACTACTGCCCGGCGCTGAACCGGTGTGAAAGAATAAAGTAAAGTGGAGTAAGTTGTGGACGAGTTTAAGACCGAAGAAGAACAAATTGCGGCGATAAAGAACTGGTGGAAGAAGAATGGAACGTCAGTTATTTTGGCGATTGTTGCATCGCTTGCCATCGTATTTGGCTACCGTGCTTGGCAAGGCAATGTTGAGGCGAATAAAGCATCCGCCTCCGGTTTGTATCAACGCTTGGTAAATGTTATTACGGCTCAGCAAGGTATCGGTGACGATCAGTCTGCTACGTTTATTGCAGGAGAGATTAAAGAGAACTTTGGCGACACAGAATACGCCCGGTTTGCAGCTTTGTATCTCGCGAAAATTCACGTTGAAGCGGGAGATCTTGACCAAGCGATTTCTGAGCTGGATTTTGTTTTGGCCTCCACAGAGGATGTACGTACTCAACATATCGTGACAGCTCGAAAAGCACGAGTTCTTGCTGCAAAAGGTGAATATGATGCAGCGTTAGCGCTACTTAATGCTACTGACGATGCGTTTGAGCCAAGCTTTTTGGAAATCACCGGCGATATTCAACTTGCCCAAGGCGACGAAGAAGCTGCGAGAAACACCTACCTTAAGGCGTTTGAATTGGTAAAGGATGAGCCGCAAAGAGCGCCTTTGCTAGGCGTAAAATTATCAGATCTTGGTGTCGATACACGTAGTCTGTAAACCAAGCAATTCAGTTAACCTAGGTTAATTAAAGATGACTAAGAGACTAATTCAGTTTCTTGCAATGAGCGCGGTTTTTACCGCGCTTTTTGCTTGTAGCTCTGAGACTGTGAACGTTCCGACTGAGCTAACCGATATTGACGACCCTGTAGATCTTGAAGAACTATGGGATGCCGATTCAGGAACGGGTGACAATGAACTTCAGCTTCAGTTGGAACCTTTCGTTAGCGGCCCTTTGGTCTTTACTGTCGATATTGAAGGAAATGTTCAAGCGCGTTCAACCGAAACCGGTAAACTTCAGTGGGAGAAAGACCTAGATCAGCGTGTTAGTGGTGGTGTTTCGGGAGACAGTCAACGAATCTATGTGACGAGTTTTCAGGGAGAAATCATTGCACTGTCTCGTGAGGACGGGACAGAGTTATGGCGTTCACGTTTAAGCTCGGAAGCCTTAAGTGTTGCGGCTAGTGACGGTGCAACAGTTGTCGTCCATTCAAGTGACGGACGTATCTTTGCCTTTAATACAGCCAGCGGTGAGCAGCGTTGGAGGTATGACAGTGACACGCCCGCATTGTCTCTTCGGGGAACTTCTGCCCCCATGATTTTTGAAAACTCTGTGTTGATCGGGTTGGCAAATGGAGAACTTGTCTCGTTAGATCTTTCTGATGGTCGCATGCGGTGGGATGTGTCGCTGGGGCAGCCTTCAGGCCGAACGGAGTTAGAACGTCTTGTTGATGCTGACGGCAATTATGTAGAACTTTATGGTTCCGTCTTCGCAGCAGCCTTTCAAGGCGATATTAAGGCAATCAATATCGCAACGGGCACAGAAGTTTGGAGTAAATCCATTTCGACCTATCGTGGAGTTGCGGTATCGCGCGCAGCTGAAATCCTTGTTGTGACCGACTCTGAAGGCGTTGTTTATGGTCTCGACGTCGCATCAGGAAAAGAGGTTTGGCGTAGTGAGGCACTCAAGTATCGACGATTAAGTGGTGCAGAAATACTCGGAAACTATGCTGCAGTAGCGGATTTTGAAGGCTACGTTCACCTCCTCGATGTCGGTTCC
>NZ_LWFU01000364.1:0-1276 GCF_001635135.1 Oleiphilus sp. HI0080 | reverse complement strand
AACGCAGAACGACTCATCGAAGATCTTGCGCCCTTTATGACGCGAAAAGCGGCTTATGAGGAGATTCCTCTAGCACTGCGATGGCAAATTCATCGTGAGCTTTCCGAATTTTTTGCTTCCGCGCTCTCGAACCCAATTCACAAAGCCCTATCGAGAGTACTTATTTCTAAAGAATGGGTGTCGCAACAAATACTTCCAACCGAAAACTGGTCAGCCTATATGCACTGCCTGAACTCCTACATTACCGAGCGCTACGACCTACGATCAGCGGTAACAAACAGCAACGTACCGATTGATATTCTAGTGGGAATGAAATCGGACATGTATCCTGCAACAGGGCAATTAAGAATGGCTGATTTGAATTCAAATTGTAGCGTCATTCCATTTACAAAAAGTGGCCATGCGCCATTAATTGACCAACCAATAAAGCTCTCAAAGGAACTTTTCCGCTTCGCCGCAAGCTAGTCTAGCGCTGCTGAACAAGAATCCAAGGCTTGATCACAACTGCCCACAGCAAAGCGTTGTCATTTGACCAGCTTAGCGCCTGATCGTCCGCTACCTGCGCCACTTTCCCCTCACTCATCCACTGTTTGATTATGTCAGTGTTGTCCGCAACAATCTGCTCTGCGACCAGTAAGAGGTCAAGGCCCTTATCCACAGCAATTACATTCCCGCCCGCAAAATGCGGTTCCAATTCTTTCCAGGAAATTTGTGCGGTTTCGAGATTCAGCTTTGTGGCCAGAGGGACCTGTGGTTTGTTGTCATCTTGTGTAGAAGTCATGAAGAAATACGCTCGTCGCACTCACTTTTGGGAGCGCGAATTCAAGCATTCCTCTTCTAAAAAGACAAGCCTCGACTTACTTCGGCCTAGCCAATGATCGTCGGCTGGACAATGTCTTCAATGTAGCTGGCAACCACATCGGTTCTGTGCAGCTCAATCTGCGCCACAAAACGAGAAACAATTCGCTCAGGATTGGGCAACAAGCGCGAGTCACCAATTAAGCCAAATTGGATTTGACCACCATAACTAATGATACTTAAGCCAATTCCAAGATCACCCGTTTGAGGTACCCAGAACATTTGCTCCTTGATTCGAGAGCCCGCAATAAAACGCGGCTCTCGAGGCCCTGGAACATTTGACATCACCGCCGTTGTCTTGTTGCCAAAACTCTCCGTCAAAGCGCGCTGCATGCCCTTCGGCAAAAGGCCTGCGGCATATAAAATTCCATAAGAGAGTGCCGGTTGAAGCGACTGTTTCAGTGCGATCATGTCATGC
>NZ_LWFU01000363.1:0-5251 GCF_001635135.1 Oleiphilus sp. HI0080 | reverse complement strand
CGACGTTGGATTTTAACCAATATACCGGCATTGCGAATGGTAACGAAAGAATTGGCGTTGCGCTGGTTCGAGAGATTCCGACCTCTGAAGTGCCGGAACCGAGCGGCTTGTTTTTGCTTGGGCTGGGGCTGATGGGGCTCGTTTATACTCGGAAAAAAGAGTGCTTGGCGCGCGCTTAGGGTCTGGCGCGCGATTGAGCATCAGAGAACTTCTCTGTTTAGTGCGCGCGCAAGGCGAGTTTTATCGCATGCTTAGAACGTTGCAGATTCGACATCCTCAATTCATTTATCTATCGAGAAGAAGCGCTGGGGCGATCGGTTGGCCAAACCTGATTCATCAGGCCGCGCTTGATCAAAAGTGCCATGCTGTCCCGCATCTTCAAACTTGGTTCAAGCGCATTGTGTTCTATACGCTGAAGAGAGCAAACACCGCTCTGATACGTTTGTGAACGGCGTTAGTGAGGGTGGAGTGGCTCGAATACCCCGGCGACACCTGATTACCTAGACATGCTAGTTAGGGTGCGCTGCCACTATAACGCCAACCATCATATAAGCACGACGATTCACTAAGGGGGTAGGGTTCATGAAATCGCATATTGTTTACTGTCTAACTTCGCTTCTCCTCATTTTTTCATCCACGTTACTTGCTGAGACGATACCGATTGTTGGTGATTGGAAGGCTAAGCCCAAAAATTGGGTGAATGCCGATGGACAGGCCGAAGGCATTATGATGGATGTTCTGGAGGAGGTGTCTAAACGAACAGGTATCGAATTTACTTATACGCTTTCGACTTGGAATCGCGCCGTTGAAAGCAGTCGCGCAGGTCAGGGCGCGATTATCGGCTTCTCTAAAAATAAAGAAAGACAAATGTACTGGGATTACAGCGAGCCAATGTACTTTGATGACATCGTTTTGGTTGCGCTTAAAAAAGACAAGATCAACTTTGATGGCTTAGAAAGTTTAAAGGGAATGAAAGTCGCGATAAAACGAGGCTCTAGCTATGGCGATGATTTTGAAGCCGCAGTTAATAACAACATTATTATACCGGTAGAGACCGAAGACCGGGCAGGTCAAATGCGTATGCTCAACATGGGCCGCGTTGATTTGGTTCTTTTGAGCCCTGGGAATATCGCTTTGCAGTCGATTATCGCTGAGAACAAGTGGCTTCAGGAGAATAAAGATCAATTCGAGATTCTTTCTCCAATCTATAAACAAGATCCAAACTATCTAGGTATGCCAAAGTCTATGGGTAAATCGCATTTACTGCCCCCCATAAACAAGGCGCTAAAAGAAATGTTTGAAGATGGTACGCACGCGAGAATCGTGAAGCAGCGTATCGATGCGTTCATCGCGAATTTGCAGGCGAATAACTAAGCAATTTTTCGCACACCATCCTATCAGGAATGATTTTATGTCGGGTCGAGGGAAGGCGAATCTTCAGCGAACGCTAAGTTGGTTCCTGACTATTGCCATGTTTAGTGCCATCTTTTTTCCTGTGTTGTTTGTAGGAAGCTACGAGGTTTACCGACAATATCAAAAAGAAGTGATTATTGGTCCAGAGCAAGATGCGAAAGCCTTATTTGTCGTGCTTAAGAAAGGATTGATTGCGCCTTTGTGGAGCTATACGCCTGAAAATGCGAAAGACTTAATCAACGGCGTCGCTTTGAATCCAGCAGTTGAGGCGGTCATTGTAAAAGACGCGACCGGCGAAGTGTTTTCGGCGTTTTCTCGTGACGTTTTAGGAGAAGAGTCGGATCGTATTCATTTGGTCTCGGATGTGTTTTTTGAAGAACAGGTGATCGGCTCGGTTGATCTTGTATTTAATTATTCATCGGCAAAATCACTTGTCTCTGCTTATGCCATTCAAATAATACTTATCACCTTATTCCAGTTGGTTGTGATTATTTCCATTATCTTGCTGATTTTGAAATACCGTGTCACTGAGCCCCTTAGAAGCCTGAAGCGATTCGCCACGGAAGTATCTAAGCAGCACTTCGACTCTCCGTCACCAGAAGTCAAAAACAGAGAGTTTATCGAGTTGGCCGATGAATTAGACGCGATGAGAACAGCCTTGCACTCGTCATTCACTGAGTTAGAAGAGAAGGTGGAGCAAAGAACAAAGACGCTTCGTGATACGAATCTCGAACTGGAATCGGCACTAGAGAACATCGAGCGAACCCAAGAAACCTTGGTGCAGAATGAAAAGCTAGCGGCATTAGGTGCATTGGTAGCCGGTATCGCCCACGAACTGAATACGCCCATTGGTAATGCGCGTCTGGTCACCTCATCGCTACGAGAGGATGCGAGATCACTAAAGCATTTAAGTGAGGAGGGCAAACTTACGAAATCAGAATTTGAGCATCTGACATCAGACATATCTGACGCCACATCTTTAATCGAGAGAAATATTGCAAAGGCAGTCACGCTCATTCAGAGTTTTAAACAGGTTGCAGTCGATCGCACTAGCGATAGAAAGCGCGAGTTCTCCCTAAACGGATTTGTTGCCGACATCCTATCGACTATGCACCATATAACGAAGAATACGTGTATCAATATTGAAACCGAACTCGATGAAGACTGCGAGTTGTATAGCTATCCCGGTACGCTAAGCCAGATTATCGACAATCTTGTGAACAATGCGGTTTTGCACGCATTTGAAGGGTTGCAGTTAACGAAAGAGATGCCCGGCGTCATTGTAATTTCAACTCAGGTATCTGAGAAAAACGTGTCGATTAGTGTTTCCGATAATGGCATTGGCTTAACGCGAGATGTGCAGTCCAAGATTTTCGAGCCTTTTTATACCACCAAACTAGGAAAAGGGGGGAGCGGGCTTGGAATGCATATTGTCCACAATCTAGTAAATGGGCCGCTCGAAGGCCAGATCATCATCAAGTCAAAGCCAAAGCAAGGCACGACATTTGTTTTAACCATTCCTAAGCAGTTATCCAAGCAGCCTGATGATGTGGCGATCTGAGAGCATGGCCAAATGAGCGTCATCGAACCTTAGTTTGACACGGGGTTGTGCATCAAATTAACTAGAAACTGCCATGCAGTTCGCTTCATTTTTCGCTCATTAAATGGCACCGAACATGGCACCATTCAATGTCATATCTGAATCGATGGAACGAGCGCGAGAACCCTGTAAACGCAAAAAGCCCCATTTTACTGGGGCTTTGAGGTGACCTGAGCGGTTGCTAGATCAGTATGTGGTGGAGGTGGCGGGGGTCGAACCTTTCATTTCTTCTTCCAAATCAGTGGCTTATTCAGCTTGTTCCATTTTTGGATGCTAAAAGGAACAGCCGTTACTTGATCAACTCATTGTTCGTGCTTGACCATATAACAATGCAGTCAGGTTAACGTACTATTTTTTGTTAAACAAGAGAGGAGTTTAAAGTCCCTCGGGCTCCGCCGATATCTTGAAATGAGTTTGAAATCTCTGTTTTTGTCCATTCCATACATAGCGATAATGAGCGCCCTGTGTGCAGCAGCTGTTTGCCGGAGGTCTTAGAAGAGCGGCGCATTCGCCACCCTGGTTTCTAACGCTGTTGTAGAGTACTCCCCACTCAGATTGATCATAGAGATTTTTGCCAAAGGCTTGAGATCGTTTGTAGCAATTTGGTTTATGTAGCGCCAAGTCTCCGCGGATGTCAACCAATGGCTTTACAATCTCATTTACGTACTCGCGCATGGTTAACTCTGTGTCGCCCTCTTTTGTTGCAGAGAGAAACATCGCTTTGTGGTGCATTGTTTCTCTAATTGCCGTTTCTATATCACTTGCTGAATAGTAGACGCCAAACTGACCGTCCGTGAATCGGGAGGGATAACCAATGTGTGTAAACGCGGCCATTACCGGAGTGGCGCCTGGTCCAGTTATAAAATCCCCTTGTCGGATCAGGCACAAGCTGCCAGCTTCTTGTGCTAAACGATCGTTTGTTAAGCCCTCCAGTTGATATGCAATTTTTAGCTCTTCCTCCGAATCATAAATCGATTCGAAAAGATGTATAGGAGGAAAGTGCGATGGCACCAATCTGTGTGCCTTCCAATCTGGTCTATGGTAAGTATGCTTCTTCAACCTCGTGCCCAGTCTAAATATCTTCTAACGTCTGCTAAGTCTACCACTCGACCAGCAAGCATATACTCCAGAGCGCTTCGACCATTAAACGGCATGGTTGAGTTCTCCTTTTTAACCCATTGCGCTGCTTGCCCTAGCGTAGGGAATAGTATCCTCAAAGCTTTATATATTCCCAAAACATAAGAGATCCTTTCAAGCATATCGTGAGGCAGCTTTACTTCAGGCAGCTTTTTATATTTCGCATATGTGCTATCAGGTATACCACCCAATAGAATTTTCTGCTCAGAAGGTTTTAATCCCCATTCTTCTGTTATTCTGAAAAAACCTTTTAGCGCCACTTTCCCAGTATTTTTATTGTCTAACGCGACGGCTTTCTTAGTGTTCATAACTATCTCCAGAAATTTATATGTGTAAGATATAGAAGATATCTACATATATGCAAGCCTGGTGAGGTCGTGCATATGTTGTGTTTTTAAGCTTTAAAACGTCATTTATTGGTAGTTTGGCACTAAATATAGTGTTTTTTTTCCTAAGATTAAAATTGTAACAAACTATGAAAATAGCGGTGACTATCTCCTTGCAATCTATTCGGGCCCAAAATATTTGCTTCAATGGACTAACAGTCTCTGTTATGAAGGTATTATAAAAAAGATCGTGTTGCTTACATCTCAATTCGATTACCTATTTACTCTACTACTAGTTCTTTTACAGGGATTTGAAGGTTATGCCTCTTCAGAAGGAGTTTTTTCGATTATCTCGTCGTTACATATTGATATTCGTTGTTTGCAACATTCAATGGTTTTTTAGACACATTCGAGTCGATGACGATTGGAAGCTACAGGCACTTAAAACTTTCTCGGAAAACAAATGGGTAATTGCATTCGATTTCTTCATAGCGCCAATAGGTTTTTGCGCTCTTTTCGCCTCGTGTGGATTCTATGCTGTCAACTTCGTTAAAAGAGAAGAGCAGATAGTAAGAGAGCTAGTTAGTGTTATTTTGCTATTTTTTATTTTTGCCGCGGGCGTAGTCCTTTATTCGTATTGGACCCTTAACCACGAATCCATGGAATTAATATTGGCGAAGAGATCAAATTACGGACAGTATTTGGCTGATCATTGTATGGGGACACAAGAAATTGCGGCGTTTGGCAAATGCTCATCTAAATACTACGACACGCA
>NZ_LWFU01000362.1:0-6231 GCF_001635135.1 Oleiphilus sp. HI0080 | reverse complement strand
TAGCGGATGGATGGGCTAACTCGGCTGGATGCTTTAACTTCATCGAGCTGAATCTTCTCCATGCGCTTGGCGCGCGACGTCGCTTGCTTTGCTTTTGAGGCATTTGCAGAAAAGCGGTTAACGAAAGACTGTAACTCTTCGATCTCAGCACTCTTTTTGGCATTTTCTGAATGCAATTGTTCCTGAACCAAGCTCGCTGCGGCGGTATATGCCTCGTAGTTGCCCGGATAAATACGCAGTTCACCGTAGTCGATGTCGGCCATGTGCGTACAGACTTTGTTCAAAAAGTGACGGTCGTGCGAGATGATGATCATGGTACATTTTCGCTCATTGAGTATCTCGGCTAACCATTCGATTGTATGAATATCCAAGTTGTTGGTAGGCTCATCAAGAAGCAGTATGTCTGGGTTGGCGAATAGCGCTTGCGCGAGTAATACACGTAGTTTCCAGCCGGGGGCTACTTGCGCCATTAGTCCAAAATGCAGTTCTTCTTCAATGCCTGCCGATAACAAGAGCTCACCTGCGCGACTCTCTGCGCTGTATCCATCCATCTCTGCGAAAAGCGTCTCTAACTCGGCAACGCGCATGCCTTGTTCTTCGCTCATTTCAGGCAAGCTGTATATGTATTCTCGCTCCTGCTTCACTTCCCAAAGTTCAGCATCGCCCATAATGACGGTGTCGACCACGCTGAATTCTTCAAACGCAAATTGGTCTTGGCGCAGCGAACCCAGCTTCTCTCCTGGTGTGATTGAAACATTGCCCGCTGTTGGCGTTAATTCCCCACTTAGAATTTTCATCAGCGTCGATTTGCCGCAGCCATTTGCGCCGATCAGACCATAGCGATTTCCGTTTCCGAATTTGGCTGAAATGTTTTCAAATAATGGCTCGGCGCCAAATTGCATCGTGATGTTTGAGGTGGAGATCAAAGCGCGTGTCCTTGGAAAAAGTGAATACTGGCTTGGCGGATTATTGGTCTTTCAAAAAAAGAAAAAACAAGGTGAGCACAAGGGGCGCGAACTATAAATACCCAAGCGTTTAATGTCGATAGCAGTTGGTTAATTTGTGTGCAATTTCAGGCTTTAATTTGAATGCGGAAAAGCCGAGGGACGGGGACAACAAGTTTTACAGACTTTCACGTGTTAAATTTTGAAATTGACCATATGGTTATGTAAAGTGTGCGCCAAATCACGTTTTTCCAATTTTAACGCTATTAGGTACTTCGCATGCATTTGCTCGCATTTATGATCGTTCTTCGATTGGCAACCCGCTCTCACGCACCCGCTGCGCAAAATACGGATCGACTACGCAGAGATCTTTAAGACTTTTCGGTTACGGCGCTGCTTTGCCCCTTTAGCTCTCGCACAATGCTCCGTTAGCCATCGACCTTGGCAGAGAAGCGCTAGTGTCTATCCAACTGTAAATATCATCAAAGACATTTTGAGATTGTAGGTCGCGCGTCAACATATGGTAGCCCTTTGGGTATAGCCTCAATGTGTAGTCTAGATTCGCCTCATCTAGCTTACTTAGCATACGACATGTTGGGGTGCGTGGAATTACCTCATCGTTCTCTCCATATAAGATCAGGGTCGGAGTGGCGAGCATGGGGCTCAATGCCAGCGCCTTGTCCATTAGGTTTGTTAAACCATATACGGCATCAATTCTCGTCTCTTTTATAACCCGTTTATCCCGTGCCATTGCGCGTAGCGCGTCGACATTGTCGGTGGCAATGATGTTAAGACTCTCTCCGGTTGGCTTCCAAGACGGCGCGATGCGCACGGCAAGTGCCAGTGCCCAACGCTGATACCAGGGTTGCGTATCTCGTGCCCAAACCGCAGGTGCCAGGAGTGCCGCTCCAAAGACGGATTTATTCTCTGCAAGAGGCGTCGTTGCTAGTGCAGAAATGATCACGGCGCCCCCCATGCTTTCACCCACGAGGTAGATCGGTATGCCCGGGTATGTCTCCTCTAGCATCGCGACTAGCGCCACTAGGTCTGACTCTAATACTCCGTCACCCGGCCAGATGCCTCTATGCGCTGTCGCGCCAAAACCTCTCTGGTCGTAGGCGATGCAAGCGATGTTGTGCTTGTTCATGAAGCGACACATCGTTTCAAACGCTTGGCTGTAATCGTTGAATCCATGCAGTGCGACAATTATGGCGGTAGGGTTGTCTGGGGGC
Organism: Oleiphilus sp. HI0080; assembly: GCF_001635135.1. NCBI lineage: Bacteria > Pseudomonadati > Pseudomonadota > Gammaproteobacteria > Oceanospirillales > Oleiphilaceae > Oleiphilus > Oleiphilus sp. HI0080. The sequence goes on along the minus strand of NZ_LWFU01000362.1, from coordinate 4,055 downwards.
TCTGATTGTGACAGAAATGGCAGCCGATACCCGTCACTCGTAATGAACGCTTGTGACTCTAGCTTCGCTTGCGTGTTTACCGGATCCATTGGCTGAACGAGCGGCGCAGAGCACGCACTCAACACGACTGCGAACATCAAGATTAAAAAAAACGGCATAGACTGGTAGGTTCTCGGGATTTGATTAAAGCTACTTTAGCACCGGTTATTGGCTCGTTGAATGGTTGTGATTATCGCGCTCTTTGAGGCGTTGATTGCCTTGCATATCGTCGATGACCATAATCGGTGTCATAAAACGGTCATGAGCGACTTTTAAAGTCGCTTTAATGGTCATCATGCTCTGAAAAGATTCTCGGAGCGAATATCTTGGAACTACTTCTTCGTCGTAATTATCTCGTGCTTTTAGTACAACAAGCCAGTGATGAACATGTGTTGGTCGAAACGTTAGCGGGAGAAAAGTTTCATGAGCGCTGGCTTGGGTTCGGTTTGTCTGGCAGCTCGGGAAGACCCCTTTTGATTCCTTGCAATGGGTGGCGCTATTCATCGGAAGATAGCTGGCAATACCTCGACAAGGGGGAGTATCTTGCTGGCAGTCAAACCCCCTCAGGAATTGTGGGAATGATCGACAACAATCTTCCTGTCATTGTCGAGCGTTAATATTTGTTTGGTTTTTAGGTGCTGAACTAGTGCTTCCTGCTTCTAATTGCATGACAATATGTTCGCGATGGCTGGTCGTGTTTCGGAAGCTTGCTTGCGCCCATTTTTATTTCAAGTTGGCATGTGTATTTTTGAGTAGAGGTGATGATGACTATCAAGGTAGGGATTAATGGGTTTGGTCGTATGGGTCGACTTACAATGCGTGTGGCGTTTGAGTGGGACGACGTCGAGATCGTACAGATTAACGACCCTGCAGGGGATGCCGCGACCCTAGCGCACCTGCTTACTTTTGATTCTGTTCATGGGATATGGCATTACGAGGCCTCCTCTGAGGGTGAGACCATGTTGGTCGCTGGAAAGCGCATTGCTTGTACGAAGAACAAGTCAATTTCCGAAACGGATTGGTCTGCCTGCGATGTTGTGATTGAAGCAAGCGGTAAAATGAAAACGAAAGCCTTGTTGCAAGCCTACTTGGATCAGGGTGTTCGGCGCGTCGTAGTCAGCGCACCAGTGAAAGAAGAGGGCGTGCTCAATGTCGTGATGGGTGTGAATCACTCGCTCTATAATAAAGAGGCGCACCGGATTGTTACGGCCGCATCTTGCACGACCAATTGCCTTGCGCCGGTTGTAAAGGTCATACACGAAAAACTGGGAATAGTTCACGGCTCGATGACCACAATTCATGACATCACCAATACACAAACGATTCTCGATGCTCCGCATAAAGATCTGCGTCGGGCGCGTGCCTGTGGCATGAGCCTTATTCCTACGACAACCGGCTCGGCTACGGCAATTACCCATATTTTTCCTGAGCTCAAGGGTAAGCTGAACGGCCATGCAGTGCGGGTGCCGCTTGCTAATGCTTCGCTTACCGACTGTGTGTTTGAAGTAAGCCGACCGACAACGGAGGACGAAGTAAACGGCTTTCTTCAAGAAGCTGCCGAGGGCGAGTTGCGTGACATCCTTGGTTTTGAGACTCGGCCGTTGGTGTCCATCGATTACAAAACAGATCCGCGCTCAAGCGTGATTGATGCGCTTTCGACCATGGTGGTGAATGATACGCAGGTAAAACTGTATGCTTGGTATGACAACGAATGGGGCTATGCAAACCGAACGGCTGAGTTAATGCGCATGGTTGGACGGATGGATATGGAGTAACACCTCATGGCGTTGTTGGGGAGATCATCTGGGGAGCTGTCTCCAGAAATTCGTCAGTACATGGTCGTGACGGGCAACTACTGGGCGTTCACATTGACCGATGGCGCGCTGCGGATGCTGGTTGTGCTGTATTTTTATGGCCTCGGTTATAGCCCCTTACAAATCGCGATGCTGTTCATCTTTTATGAGGTGTTTGGTGTCATCACCAACCTGGTTGGTGGCTGGCTAGGTGCTCGGCTAGGTCTGAATCGCACCATGAATATCGGTTTGCTAACGCAGGTTGTTGCTTTAGCGATGTTACTGGTGCCGGCAGCTTGGTTAACCGTGCCGTGGGTTATGGCGGCGCAAGCGCTGTCGGGCATAGCCAAAGACTTGAATAAGATGAGCGCTAAAAGCTCTATCAAGTTGCTCGTACCCTCAGATGCCCAAGGTCAACTCTATAAATGGATTGCGATTTTGACGGGCTCTAAAAATGCCTTAAAAGGAGCTGGCTTTTTTCTCGGAGGGGCCCTTCTGAGTCTGATTGGGTTTGAGGGTGCTGTGTTCAGCATGGCCTGCATGCTCGCTGCTGTCTGGATGTTTAGTGTAATTGTGCTTAAAAAAGACTTGGGTAAAGCCAAAAATAAGCCCAAATTTACTGAGATTTTCTCTAAGAGCCGAGCGATTAATTATCTTTCAGCGGCTCGAATGTTTTTATTTGGCTCTCGCGATGTCTGGTTTGTTGTTGCTTTGCCTGTGTATCTCGCCAGTGAGTTTGGTTGGGATCACTGGACTGTGGGTGGTTTTCTTGCAGCATGGATTATTGCCTATGGCTTTGTTCAGGGCTTTGCGCCAAAACTAACCGGGCGGAAAAACGGAAGAGTGCCAGACGGCGGCGATGCGCTTGGTTGGGCGTTTTTGCTTGCCGCGCTTCCGGCGTTCATTGCTCTTGCGTTTGCGTTTGACTGGTATACACAGCAGGCACTGATCATCGGCTTGCTCGTGTTTGGCGCATTGTTTGCCATAAACTCCTCCCTGCATAGTTATTTGATTGTTAGCTATGCTGGGGAGGATGGCGTCTCGCTTGATGTCGGTTTTTACTATATGGCAAACGCGATGGGGCGGCTGATCGGCACGGTGTTATCGGGATGGCTTTATCAAGCGTATGGGCTAGAGATGTGCTTATGGGTTTCGGCGGCGTTCATTCTAATCACCGCACTAATCTCTTTCGGTTTGCCGAAACATGCATCTAAATTGGGCGTTGAACTGTAAGCGCCTCGCTCGACCTGTCGCGTCTCAGTCTTTGCGCATCTGCGAATTAGCAGCTAACTTTAGAGTCATACGTTTATGTGAGCAGAGAGCGCTATGGATAATAAAAAAAGTTTAGTGATTCGTTTTGTCGATGGCAGCATGGTGTCGTTTGATTTTGCCAAGCAAGTGTTAGACCCAATGCAGCTTGTTAAAAACATCGATAATGCGCTTAAACAGCCTTATATGTCTGTCGAGGCCGAGGGCGCTTTGCACCTTTATCCTCGGGAAAACATCAAATCCATACAGGTTTATCCAAGTCCAGAGAAGCTCCCGGACTACGTCATTCGTGGTGCAGAGTATTCTGCAGGATAGGCTTTGACTCGTTTCGGAATATTACTGTGTTTTCCTTTAGGGTGATGAATGGGCATCTTCGCAGGTTTGGCTTTAATAGAAGCGTTAGTTGTGACCATCGTGTTGATCTTTGGTGCCGTTATGTCTGGCGTCATGGTCGGGCGGTATTTTCTCAAACACTATTCAGCAGATGAGGCCCCGCCTGTTGGCTCGTTAGTCGCCGCGCTCTTTGCGTTGTTAGCGTTCTTGCTCGCGCTCACCTATAGCACGACTTCGAATCGCTTTGAGGAAAGAAAGCAGTTGTTACTTGATGAGGTTAATGCGATTGGGACGGCCTACCTGAGAGCGGACTTCATTGACTCAAATGCGTGGCGAACAGAATCAAAAGAACTGTTGAAAAGCTATGTGGCTCTGCGTGCCAATGTTGTTGATCAAGAGGCCGATATTGGTTTCATACTTGAGCGATCGGAAGTTCTTCACAAAGAGCTTTGGCGTATTGCGGTAAACGCGGTGCGCGCAAATAGAGACCCAGCCCACCTTGCTTATGCAACGTCATTGAATGATGTTATTGATCTTCATACCTCTCGGGTAGTGGTGGCACTTAAATATCACATTCACCACACGGTTTGGCTTGTTCTCATGACGGTATCGGTGCTCTCG
>NZ_LWFU01000361.1:0-6054 GCF_001635135.1 Oleiphilus sp. HI0080 | reverse complement strand
TATTTATTATGGGGGGCGTGTTCGTGATGGAAACCATTTCTGTCATCTTGCAGGTCGCATCGTTCAAGTTAACAGGGCGCCGCATCTTTCGAATGGCGCCACTGCATCATCATTTTGAATTAAAAGGTTGGCCTGAACCACGTGTCATCGTCCGTTTCTGGATTGTCACCGTGATTCTGGTTTTGGTTGGTTTAGCTACATTGAAGATACGTTAAAACGCACATGGCATTAATAGCATCTGACAAGCACAGTTATGTTGTTGGTCTCGGAGAGACAGGGCTATCCTGTGCGCGTTTTTTGGCCAAGTTAGGGCGTCCATTTTCGATGTTGGATACGCGTGACGCTCCACCAAATCTGGATCGCTTCAAATCGGAGTTTCCTGAGACAAAGCTGGTGCTTGGCGAGCTCGAAGCATCAACGTTAGTGTTGGCGGACGAAATTATCTTGAGCCCCGGTTTGGACCCGAAGCATCCTGCCTTGGTTCAAGCTGCGCAGGCGGGCGTGAAGATTAGAGGCGACATCGACCTATTTGCAGAGCATGCGAATGCGCCGATCGCGGCTATTACAGGCTCGAACGGCAAGAGTACGGTGACTGTATTACTTGGTGACATGGCAAAAGAGGCCGGTCGAAATGTCCGAGTTGGCGGTAACTTGGGGACGCCTGCACTCGACTTGATTGACGAGAATGCGGATCTCTACGTAATGGAGCTATCGAGCTTTCAGCTCGAACTCGTTGAGAAGTTAAATGCGGATGTCGCTTGCCTGTTGAACATCAGCGAAGACCATATGGATCGCTACGCCAGTAAGCTTGATTATCTTCAGGCCAAACAACGGATATTTCGTGGCGCGAAAACCGTTGTCGTAAATGATGACGAGCCATTAAGTCAGCCATTACGTGCGCAAGACATGAAAATTGTTCATTACGGTATGAACGGACTTGATTTAAATAAGTTTTCATACAGCGATGAAAGGCTAGGCGCGACGTTGATGAAAGGCTTCGAGGCCTTGGTTGATGTAGCTGATCTAAACATGTCAGGTACGCATAACTTCAGTAATGCGTTAGCGGCGCTTGCTATGGGAACTTCATTAGGCTTGCCTTTAGACGCGATGATTAGAGCCTTGAAAGCCTTTAAAGGCCTAGATCATCGTTGCGAGTGGGTTCGCCAGCTTGATGGAGTCACCTATATTAACGATTCTAAAGGCACGAATGGTGGCGCGTGTGCCGCGGCGATTGCTGGTTTTGGCTCGCAATTAGAAGGTGACGGCAAGGTTGTGCTGATCGCTGGTGGTGAAGCGAAGGGTGCATTGTTAACAGAACTCAAAGAGCCATTGGCGCGATTTGGTCGTTCTGTCATCGCATTTGGTGCAGATCGGGATATCGTCAGGGCAGCGGTCGAAGGCAGTTTGCCTGTTATCCATGCTGACAGCCTCCACCAAGCAGTTACGCTCGCTAAAGAAGAGGCCGCGGCGGGTGATCTCGTATTGTTTTCTCCAGCGTGCGCGAGTTTTGATATGTTCCGGAACTTCGAGCATCGTGGCGATGCCTTCAAAGCGGAGGTAGCCAAACTTTGATCCGTAATTCTAGTGGTTTGCAAACCAGTATGTTGATCGATCGTGCCCTGCTCGCCTCCGCCATGGCGCTGTTGTTGATTGGTCTTGTCATGATTGCGTCTGCTTCTGTCGATATCGCGGACGTACGTAACGACAATCCGTTCTTTTACTTTGCTCGTCACGGTACCTTCATTTTACTTGGTCTTGCGGTTGGTCTGATTGCTTATTTCGTTCCGCTTTCCTGGTGGGAGAAGAACGCTTGGTTCCTACTTGCCTGCTCGATGTTGCTTTTGGTCTTGGTATTGATTCCTGGGCTGGGGAAAACAGTAAATGGGAGTACAAGATGGATTGCGTTAGGTAGCATCAATATTCAGCCATCAGAACTTGCGAAACTATTTTTAGTCGCCTATTTGGCGGGCTATCTCGTGCGAAGACATGACGAAGTACGTGCATCTTGGTGGGGTTTTGCAAAGCCAATGATCATTCTCACTTTGGCTGCATTTTTATTGTTAAGTGAGCCTGACTTTGGAGCGACGGTGGTGATCGGGTCCGCGTTCATGGGGATGATCTTCTTAAGCGGCGCGCGTCTTCACCAATTCGGTTTATTGGTTGTTGCCTGCATTATCGTGTTGATGCTTCTCATTTGGTCTCAACCGTATCGGATGGAACGGTTGGTAGGATATACCGATCCGTGGGCAGATCAATTTGGTTCCGGATATCAGCTCACTCAATCACTGATTGCCTTTGGTCGGGGTGATGTGGCTGGTGTAGGTCTTGGTAATAGTCTCCAGAAACAGTTCTATCTTCCAGAGGCACATACGGATTTCGTTTTTGCAATTTTGGCTGAAGAATTCGGCTTGATTGGCTCGATTACGATTGTTCTTTTGTTTTCTTTATTGGTCTATCGTGCATTCAAGATCGCACGCGTCGCTGAGCGAAATGCTCTGTTGTTTCATGCGTATTTCGCTTACGGAATCGCAATTTTGCTGGGCGTTCAGGCCAGTATCAATCTGGGTGTAAACATGGGGCTGCTCCCAACCAAAGGACTGACCTTACCCCTTGTAAGTTATGGTGGCAGCTCACTCATAGTGAGTATGGCTTGCATCGCGATTTTGCTGCGCATCCATCAGGAAACGCAAGTAGCTATACAGGAGGGGCCTAAGTGAACAGGACCTTTCTGATCATGGCAGGAGGCACTGGTGGGCATGTTTTTCCTGCTTTGGCGACTGCGAGAAAACTGCAACAAAAGGGCGGAGAAGTTGTTTGGCTGGGGTCCAAAGGGGGATTTGAGGAGAACGTTATCTCTGATGAGGGAATCCCATTCTTTGGATTAAGTATTTCAGGCCTGCGTGGAAAAGGCGCGACGACTTTATTGCTGGCGCCGATAAAGTTACTCATGGCGCTCTATCAGGCGAGTGTTGTGTTGGTAAAAGTGAAGCCAGTGTGCGTTTTAGGTATGGGAGGATTTGCTTCTGGCCCTGGAGGATTGGCTGCGCGACTATTTAGAAAACCTCTCGTAATTCACGAGCAAAATGCGGTTGCTGGCATGACAAACCGGTTGTTGTCACGCCTTGCTAATGCCGTGTTCGAAGCCTTCCCAAATAGCTTTGGAAATGATTTAGCAACAGAAGTTGTCGGAAATCCAGTTCGCGAAGAAATTGTTCGTTTAACGCATGATCATCATCGAGTTACGCCGCAAACATTTGCTGAGCGAAAGGTGCGTATATTAATTGTCGGTGGCAGTTTGGGGGCGCTGAAACTAAATCAGGTGCTGCCAAGGGCTTTATCGAATATTGAAAAAGATATCCGCCCAGAGGTTCGTCATCAAACTGGCAAAGGAAAGCTGGATGCCACCCTGTCTGATTACAGTGCGCTGAACGTCGAAGCGGATGTTTGCGAGTTTATAAGCGATATGGCTGCGGCGTATCGCTGGGCTGACCTGGTTATTTGTAGAGCGGGTGCTCTGACTGTTTCTGAGCTCTGTGCTGCTGGAGTCGGTGCCATTCTCGTTCCATATCCGTTTGCGGTAGATGACCACCAGACGAAGAATGCGCAAGTTATGGTCGATGGCGGCGCAGCGTGGCTGGCGCCGCAATCAGAGCTTTCAGAAGATGCTTTGACAGAAATGCTGAAACCGCTGTTGTTGAAGCCGGAGCGCATCGCTCGATTGGCAAATGCAGCGCATAAATTAGCGAAACCTTATGCCGCAGATCGCGTTGCGCAAGCCTGCTGGAGTTTGTCTGATGTCTGAAGTGATGATCAACACCAATATCGAGATACCTGAGATGCGTCGCATTAAGCGCATTCATTTCATTGGTATTGGTGGCTCCGGGATGTGCGGTATCGCTGAGGTTTTGCTCAATCAGGGCTACGAAATAAGCGGCTCAGACATCAATGAAAGTGTGACGACCAAGCATCTGCAAGCATTGGGTGCAGTGGTTTTTGTCGGTCATCGCGCTTCAAACGTAGAGCAAGCAAACGTGATCGTGGTGTCGAGTGCGATCAATGAAGAAAACCCCGAGATTATAGCGGCGAGAAAGAATCGAATACCGGTTGTTCCACGAGCCGAGATGCTCGCTGAAATCATGCGCTTTCGGCATGGGATTGCAATTGCCGGTACACATGGAAAGACCACAACTACAAGTTTAATTGCGTCGATACTTGCTAATGGAGGCATGGATCCAACGTTCGTCATTGGAGGTCGACTCAATAGCGCCGGCACTAACGCAAAGCTAGGCGGCTCAAGATACTTGGTCGCAGAAGCCGATGAGAGCGACGCTTCATTTTTGCATCTAACGCCAATGGTTTCTGTGGTGACAAATATTGAAGCAGACCATATGCATACGTATGGCGGTGATTTTGGCCGCTTGAAGCAAACGTTCATCGACTTCCTTCATAACCTGCCGTTTTATGGCACGGCAGTGATGTGCATTGATGATCCAGTTGTTGCTGAATTGACCGAGTCTGTATCTCGAGCGGTGATTACATATGGCTTTAGCGCTGATGCCGACGTGCGTGCAGAGAATGTGAAGCAGCATGGAATGACCACGTCATTTACCGTGATTCGACCGGGAGATCGTCCAGAGCTTGATGTCGAGCTGCATATGCCGGGCGAGCACAATGTGCTTAATGCCCTTGCTGCAATTGCGGTGGCAACCGATGAGGGGGTCAATGATGATGCGATTAGATCCGCGTTGTCAGGCTTTCAAGGTGTTGGGCGTCGTTTTCAGATACAAGGTGACTATCGGTTCGATGGTTGTCAGGTGATGCTCGTTGATGATTATGGACATCATCCGAGCGAAGTGGGTGTAACGATCAAGGCGATTCGCGATGGATGGCCTGAAAAGCGTTTGGTGATGGTCTTTCAGCCACACAGATACAGCCGCACGAGCGACCTTTATGAAGATTTCGTACGTGTTTTGTCTGAGGTGGATGTGTTGATCATGCTGGATGTGTACTCCGCCGGTGAAAAGCATATCCCGGGCGCGGACAGCAGGAGTCTCTGTCGAAGTATCCGTCAGCGAACAGGTCTCGATCCCGTTTTTATTGAAGATGCGACTGAGCTACAAGAAGTGTTAGTCAACCTCGTGGGTGATAACGACATCGTCGTTACGCAAGGCGCTGGTAACGTTGGCCAGCTCAGTCTTGAATTGGCGAACCACCTTTCAGAATTGGAGGGCGGATGAGCTATCAAGCCGATCGAACACTAATTGAAGCGTTGGGCAAAATTGCCGTTGTATGCGGTGGATGTTCCGCCGAACGAGAGGTTTCGCTGAATAGCGGAGAGGCTGTCTATCAGGCTGCACTGACGGCGGGGCTAGACGCCACAAAAATAGATTATCAAGGCGATATCAATGCATTGCTGGGCAAAGGTTTTGATCGCGTATTCCTAGCGTTGCATGGGCGTGGAGGAGAAGATGGTGTTATTCAGGGTGTCCTCGAGTCGATTGGCTTGCCGTATACCGGTAGTGGCGTCATGGGATCAGCCCTCGCAATGGACAAATTGCGGACAAAACTTCTATGGCAGGGTAAGCAGCTTCCAACGCCTCAGTTTGGATATGTCGACAAGTTAGATGCCAATCTAGTGTCACAACTCGTTGGATTAATTGGCTTTCCGATGGCCGTTAAGCCTTCTAGAGAAGGCTCATCGATTGGTGTTTCAAAGGTGAGTGAGCAGTCGCAACTCGACGCAGCATTACAAAGTGCTTTGGAGCTTGACCAAGAAGTCATTCTAGAGCAGTGGGTTGATGGTGAGGAATATACGGTAGGCATTCTCGGTGAGCAGACATTGCCCGTAATTGGTTTAAAAGCTGCGGCGACATTTTACGATTACGATGCCAAGTATCGCTCAAACGAAACCCAGTACATGTTGCCGAGCAATTTATGCCCTGAAGATGAGCAAAAGATATCGTCTTTATCTAAACAGGCTTTCGACGCCCTTGCTTGTAAAGGGTGGGGTCGCGTCGATGTTATGCGAGACAGGGATGGGAAGTTTTGGTTACT
>NZ_LWFU01000360.1:0-8481 GCF_001635135.1 Oleiphilus sp. HI0080 | reverse complement strand
ATGCGCTCATAAACCAAAGATTGACTCGTTTGCGCGGCAAACTGCGCGTGGATTTCAGGTGACTTACTATGCTTGATCGGGTTGCCAATAACTGCGTAACGATCCAAAACCTAATCCTCAATCCAGTTGCGCGGAACAAGATAATCGCTCAAACGCGCTTCTTCAGAGCCCTCTTCCGGCGACCAATCGTACTCCCAGCGCACCAGTGGAGGAAGAGACATCAAAATAGACTCGGTTCTCCCTCCGGACTGCAAACCAAACAAGGTGCCGCGGTCAAACACTAAGTTAAACTCAACATAGCGGCCACGTCGATAGAGCTGAAAATCACGTTGGCGATCACCATACTCCAACGTTTTGCGCTTATGTACGATAGGAGTATACGCTTTGGTATAACTGTCGCCTACGGCCTGCATATAGGCAAACGACTGCTCAAAACCCCACTCATTTAAATCATCAAAGAACAGCCCACCCACTCCGCGGGTTTCATCACGATGCTTTAAATAAAAGTAGTCGTCACACCAGTTTTTATGCTTTTGATAAACATCTTCTCCAAACGAATCAACGGCCTGCTTTGCTGTTTGATGCCAGTGAACGCAGTCTTCATCAAAGGGATAATAAGGTGTTAAATCGTATCCGCCACCAAACCACCATATTGGTTCAGCACCCGGTTTTTCGGCGATAAAAAAACGAACATTTGCGTGGGATGTTGGTACATACGGATTCCTAGGATGCATCACCAGTGAAACGCCCATTGCATGATAAGAGCAGCCAGTAAGTTCGGGCCGCGATGCGGTTGCAGCTGGAGGCAACTGATCGCCTTGCACATGAGAAAAGTTAACTCCGCCTTTTTCAAAGACTGCGCCATCGGTCATCACTCTGGTTCGACCACCGCCACCTAGACGTCCTTCTCGCGTCCACGCATCCTCAACAAACTTGGCAACGCCATCTGCCGCTTCTAAGTCTTTACATATGACATCTTGCAAGCCAAGAAGATACTTCTTAACGCGTTCTAACATGATGGTTCCTGAAGGTAATGATTGAGTGTTGAATTCGTTTCCAACTGAGTTAAATTCGAACGACTGTGCCCGTTCTTAAATCTCTTATCTGAGAGGCCTGTCCTGCACCACCCAGCGGCGCAGACAAGCAAAAATCTAGCGCATCATGAAAATAGTGTTTTACTTCGCAGAGCGATCTAGCAGACGGTTTAGAGGCCGGGTTAGCCGAAGTGGATATAACCGGACCACCAAAATGTTGGCTAAGCGCTGCACACACCGGATGTTGGGTAAGCCGCATGGCAACAGAGGAATGCTGTCCCTTAACCCAATAAGGGATTTGCGAACGAACATCTGGCACCAGCCAAGTCGTCGGCTTATCCTGTGGTGCAAAAAACCGCTCAATAAGCAAGTCTTCCAGGGGCTCAAGATAAGGTAGAAAATGCTCTGCCTGACCAGAGACGAGAATCAAGCCTTTATCGATAGATCGCTGCTTCAGTTCCAATATCCGTTCAACCGCTTTCGGATTAAATGGGTCTGCACCTAATCCCCAAACCGCTTCGGTGGGATAGGCAATCACGCCTCCGTGATCTAGCACCTTTGCTGCAAGCATGGCTTTCCAGTCAAATGAAGCGTGCATTCAAGCCCTCACTGCTCTAAACAGAATAGGCAAGGCATCAGACCAACAGCGGGCTACCTCACCAAAAGTAGCTCGAATTCTACTTAAGATGCGCGCTGATAGCCACCTGCGACTTGCGCAATCACACCGTCTATTTCTAGCTTTAACAACAATTCGGATATGCTTTCAAAACTTAGCTCTGAAGCAGCATACAGCTCATCAAAACAGAGTACCTGATCCGACAATAGCTCAAGAATAGACTGCTCTTCATTCGACAAAACAACATCTCTAGGTCCTTCACTGGCAAGGGATGCAATGCTGTCGCGACCAGAAGTTGTCGGGCACGTCGCTGCGCGGCTTAAATGAAGATCCGCAAGCAATTCTTTTGTGGACGGCACGAGGCGAGCGCCATCTCGAATCAGCTGATTGCACCCCTCACTTCCAATATTGATTGGTGAACCAGGTAAAGCATAAACATCTCGATTTTGTTCCAACGCATAACGCGCAGTAATCAAGGAACCGCTTTTAATTCCTGCCTCGACAACCAGTACGCCACGCGACAAGCCAGACACAATGCGATTTCGACGCGGAAAGTTATGCTTTAGAGGCGCAGAACCAAGAGGCATTTCTGAAACGAGCAAACCTTGCTCGATTATCCTATCCCGTAAGGCACGGTTGCGCGCAGGGTAGCAACGATCCAGACCGGTTGCCACTACTGCAATGGTATCCCCATCAGCCGCGAGAGCACCCATATGCGCTGCCGTATCAATTCCGAGCGCCAAGCCACTCACCACTGTCCAGTCATGCCTAGCGAGTTCAAAACTAAATTGCTCGGCAAACCCTTTATAAACCGGCGAGGTTTTACGAGATCCAACCACGGCCATGCAATCGGTACCAAGCAACCCCAGACGTCCTTCCGTGTAAAGTAACGCTGGCGCCAGATGGATCTCCCGCAAAAGATCCGGATATTCTGGATCAAAATAACTAATCAAGGCACGATTAGCGCTTCCTAACCAACTCTTAACGCCCTCCGACAAGCTGATATCAGATTGCCCAAGTAATGCTGAGACAGAATCAGCCAAAGCGGCATTGTTTAATAACATTCTAAGCTCAGCCTTAGTCAGGCTAGGCCAATGCGCAATATCAGAGGAGTGCTGTCGTAAACCGTGGAACGCTTTTAGTCCAAAACCCTGGATTTCCGAAAGCGCTAGGCACAAACGTGCGGAAGAAGAAATGTTCATATGATCGTCCTTGATCAAAAAAGCCACCCAAGGGTGGCTTTATCTAACAATATATTCTGAAAGCGGCTAGATGCCGCTTCGTATTAAGGCGTACGAACCTCATCCATAACCTTCAAAGGTCGCGTAGCTTTCAGTATCAAGCCGTAGCTTAGTTTATCAAACACTCGGAACACCATCATCAAGCCAGCACGCTCCGAGGGCAGCTCAATTTGCTCTTTGGTGTAAGGATCTCTTACTAAACCACCCGACTTATAAATCGCCAAAACGTTACCAACCTCAATCCCTTCTCGCGCGCCTCGGTTAATAATAACCACATTGTACTGGCCAATATTGCCGACACCTGACTCGACCGCGATCATTTTTCCGCGGATATCGCTTTCAGGTTTGCTCGGTGTAAAAGTCGAATTAATTGTGCGATCTTCAGTTGGCAGAATTCTATCACCAACGCGTAATTCCTCACTTGAACGCTGAACCGTAAGCGTCAACACCTCACCATTTGCGGCGTCCACTTTCGCTGTAGCAATCGACTTCGCTTCAAGCCCAAGAAACTCTTGCGTATCCGGGTCAATATACTGTTCGCTCTTACGATAAATACCAACAGATGCGGCACCATCCACCGAACCTCGAGCAAAAACCTGATCTCCCGCGCCCGTGATGAGATGCTGTTCTTTACCGACTAAAACATAGGGTGCGGCCTCTAGCTCCTCAACATCAACAATACGATTTGACGACAAGAAGCTCGCAATCGCATCAAGAGGAATCGTTGGTATGGCCGTCTCAATAGGCTCTGAGCGAACTGTCGGACTCAGCTTTTTCACGCCGTTGTTAGGACCTTCCTTCAACGTTGTGATCTTGCGTTCGCCATCAATATAAATTAGGCCGATCACATCACCGGGATAAATAAGATGCGGGTTGGAGATCTGCGGATTTGCATGCCACACTTCTGGCCACAACCATGGTGACTTCAAAAAACGTTCTGAGATATCCCAGAGTGTATCGCCTTTAACAACGGTATAACGCTCGGGATAGTCTTCTTTAAATTCTGGCGATGCCATAAGTTGAAAACTCAACAACAATAACGCCGCACATCGAATCAAAATCTTGGGGATCATGGTCTGCCTATAACTCTTATCGTTCACGTAATTGGTGCGTATGCTTTAAAGAGTGACGAACATAAGCGTCTCCTCATTAAGGCACCTTCACACTACCCATCTAAAAAACTATAGATGAGAGCGCAGCAATTTGTACTAAATTACCTTTCTATTAGATAATAGTAGCAGTGTATTCGTGATATACACCACAAATTGAGCATTCATCTTTAAGAAGCAACTCTAAACCTATGGCGATATTAGAAATATTGGAATACCCAGACCCGCGACTTCGCAAAATTGCAAAGCCAATTAAAGAAGTCACGCCCGAGATCTCAACATTGATCGATGACATGTTCGAAACAATGTACGATGCTCCCGGCATTGGGCTTGCCGCAACACAGGTCGATCGGCACATCCAGCTGATCGTCATGGATTTATCAGAGGATAAAAGCGATCCGCACGTTTTTATCAACCCTGAGATTACTGTGTTAGAGGGCGACCCAGAGAAAATGCAAGAGGGCTGCTTATCCGTTCCTGGCTTCTACGAAGATGTTGAACGCATTGAGCACGTATTGATCAAAGCCTTGGATCGTAACGGAAAAGCTTTTGAACTTGAGGCTACGGGCTTGCTAGCCGTCTGTATCCAGCATGAGATGGACCATTTAAATGGCAAACTATTTGTCGATTACCTAAGTAAGCTAAAACGCAACCGCATAAAGAAGAAATTAGAAAAGCAGCACCGCGAAAGCGCTTGAGACTTTTAACTCCGCGAATTGAGAAGTACATTGAGAATAGTATTTGCAGGAACGCCTGAGTTCGCAGCAGCGAGTCTTCATGCGTTGGTGGCCGCTGGCCACGACATTGTAGCTGTCTACACCCAACCGGACCGACCGGCTGGCCGAGGCAAAAAACTAATGCCTAGCCCCGTTAAAGCGGAGGCCATAGAGAAAAACATACCCGTATTTCAGCCTTTGACACTCAAAGATGAAGATGCTCAGGCAGAATTAATCGCGCTCAAGCCAGACCTAATGATCGTTGCGGCTTATGGCCTGATCCTGCCCAAAGCCGTGCTCGACATCCCAGCTTTTGGTTGTGTGAACATTCATGCATCACTACTGCCGCGCTGGCGCGGCGCCGCCCCTATTCAGCGCGCGATTCAGGAAGGAGACACAGAGACCGGCATCACCATTATGCAAATGGACGTCGGGCTTGATACCGGCGATATGCTTTTAAAAGCATCTTGTCCTATAACCGAAACGACCAATGGCGGCGAATTACACGACCAGCTAGCGGACCTAGGTGCACAGTGCATTCTTGAATATCTAAAGAAACGGGACTCTATCGAATCAAAAAGCCAAGACGATACGCTAGCAACTTATGCGCACAAGCTCACAAAATCCGAAGCACATGTTGATTGGCAGAGCGATGCAGCGACCATTGCCCGTTCAGTGCGCGCTTTCAACCCGTGGCCCGTAAGCTATGCGGAAATTGGCAAAGAGCGCGTTCGCATCCTTGACGCGAACGCCGTGAGCTCAAGCTTCGAAGCAGCGCCAGGCACAGTTCTTGAAAAAAGTAAGGATGGCATTGTCGTTCAGTGTGCGACAGGCGCTCTGAACATCGTCCGACTCCAACTAGCTGGAAGCAAAGCTGTCTCGGTAAGCGATTTCGTCAATGGCGGCAAAACCTTGCTTGATCCAGGCACAGTGCTTAACTAGGTTGAATTTTCTTCAGTTGCGCCATTAACGCTCAACTGATATTCAAAGGTAATGACATGAACGTAAGAACGCTCGCTGCTCAAGCTCTGGAAGAAGTACGTTCTGAAAAACGTTCTCTAAACACAGTGCTTCCCAAGGTGTTAGATCAAGCACTGCCTGCAGATCAAGCCTTATTGCAAGAGCTTCTCTTTGGTAGCTGTCGTTGGTTTTTCTTTCTCGACCAAGTTGTATCGGGCTATCTTCAAAGGCCCCTGCATCGCAAAGACACATTGAGCAAAACGTTTCTGATTGTCGGCGCGTATCAGCTGCTTTTCACGCGCATCCCAGATCACGCGGCAATCCACGAAACCGTCGAGGCTGCAAAAGAGCTAGGGCTTGAGAACACGAAAGGCTTGATTAACGCCATACTCCGGCAGATAGCGCGCGATGAGAAGCCCGAAATAGATGCGAGCGCTATTGAGCAGAGTTTCCCTGAGTGGTTCAGCGCCAAGTTGGCGAACAATTGGCCTGAGAGCTACGCACAAATACTCAAGGCCAGCAACGAACATCCACCTATGACACTACGCGTTAACTCGTCAAAAATAACTCGAGACGACTATCTCAAGGCGTTAAACGAGATCGGAACCGTTGCCAGCCCGTGCTCCTTTTCGCAAAAAGGCATTCAACTTGAAGCTCCCTGCGATATTACAACGCTTCCAAATTTTGATGCAGGCTTCGTTAGCATTCAAGACGAAGCCGCGCAACTCTCAACACAACTCCTTGCTCTCGAACCGGGCATGCGCGTGTTAGACGCATGCGCGGCGCCTGGTGGAAAAACCTGTGCCATGCTTGAATCTCATCCAGATCTTCAGGTCTTGGCTTTAGATCACGATGCACGTCGTTTAAAGCGCGTTGATGAAAACCTGCAACGCTTAGGTCTAGCAGCCAAAACCAAAGCGGCGGCGGCACAAGAGGTAGACAGCTGGTTTGATGGAAATGCCTTTGACCGTATTCTGATTGACGCCCCTTGCAGCGCGACCGGCGTGATTCGCAGACACCCTGATATTAAATTATTGAGAGAACCAAGCGACCTGAAGAATCTTGCGGAACTACAGCTACAATTACTAACAACGCTCTGGAAGACGCTCAAACCAGGCGGCTTAATGGTCTACGCAACATGCTCCATTTTCCCTCAGGAAAACGCACGCGTTGTTGAGCGCTTTTTAAAAGTGCAAGAGCAAGCGTCTGTAGCACCCATCTTGCAGCCATGGGGCATAGATACCGGTTTTGGAACACAATTATTTCCCGAAGAAGGCGCTCATGACGGCTTTTTCTATGCAGTAATCATCAAGGAATAATAGGCAAGGTTTTGTTATGAAAATAATCATTGTTGGTGCCGGCCAGGTAGGCGGTACTTTGGCCGAAAACCTTGCAAGCGAGGCCAATGACATTACCGTTATTGATCCGGACAAAGGGCGACTTGCGGAATTGAACGATCGCATAGATATTCGCACAGTGAACGGACTAGGCTCGTATCCAGACGTATTAGAGCAAGCGGGAGCAGAAGATGCCGACATGCTCATTGCGGTGACTAACAGTGACGAAGTGAACATGCTTGCTTGCCAAGTCGCATACTCGCTCTTTCGCACTCCAACCAAGATCAGCCGTGTTAGAGCGCCAGCGTATTTAAGTCGTAAAAAACTATTTCGAAATGATGCTGTACCCATTGACGTTCTGATCAGTCCCGAGCAGGTCGTAACGAAGCACATCAAACGTCTCTTAGAATATCCTGGCGCATTGCAGGCCCTCGACTTTGCAGAGGGCGCAGTCAGCTTAGTAGCGATTAAAGCATGTAAGGGCGGGGCCTTAGTTGGGCATGAATTGTCAGACATTCGAAAACATGTGCCTAATATTGACACGCGAGTGGCTGCCATTTTTAGAGATGGAAAACCAATTATCCCTAGCGGTAATACCGTCATCAACGAAGGTGATGAAGTATTCTTCATTGCTGCGCGCAACCACATTAAAGCGGTTATGAGCGAACTTCAGCCTTTGGATAAAGACTATAAGCGCATTATTATTGCTGGCGGCGGAAATATTGGCCAGCGTCTTGCCGAAAAGCTTGAGCGCCGCTATCGCGTGAAAGTCATCGAAGCATTTGAAGACAGAGCGCATCAATTATCCGAGCAGCTTGAGCGAAGCATCGTATTGCATGGCAACGCAGCCGACAAAGAGATGCTTCTCAACGAGAATATTGAGAATACAGACGTATTTATTGCTGTCACCAATGATGATGAAGCCAACATCATGGCCTCAATGCTTGCCAAGCGCGTGGGAGCGCGCAAGGTGATTACACTGATCAGCAACCCTGACTACGTAGACCTCATCCAGGGCGGAGAAATCGATATTGCGGTTTCACCACAACAAACAACCATCGGCAGCCTGCTAACCCATATTCGACGAGGCGATGTCGTCAACGTCCATTCACTGCGCAGGGGTGCAGCTGAAGCGATCGAAGCCATTGCGCATGGTGACCATCGTTCATCGAAAGTAGTAGGCAAGCGCTTGGATGAGATCGCCTTACCAACAGGTACGACCATCGGCGCGATCGTCCGCAAAAAAGAAGTACTAATCGCACACGACCACATTCGAATTGAGCCCGAAGACCATGTCATTTTGTTCCTGGTCGACAAAGGCAAAGTGCGTGAGGTCGAAAAACTATTCCAGGTTGGTTTAACATTTTTCTAGAGTCATAGGCAGACGCATGCAATTTCTTACCATAGGCAGGATGCTCGGCGTATTGTTGATGCTTTTCAGCTTTACAATGATCCCTCCTATTATCGT
>NZ_LWFU01000359.1:0-8907 GCF_001635135.1 Oleiphilus sp. HI0080 | reverse complement strand
AGGCAAGACAGTCATTGCTATTGCGCATCGTCTCTCGACCATCGCAGCAATGGATAGGCTAATTGTGATTGATGAGGGCCGTATTATCGAACAAGGCTCTCATCGACAACTTGTTGAGCATCAAGGTATCTACGCGCAGTTATGGCAGCGTCAGTCCGGTGGCTTTATTGGCGAATAAGGTTGTTAACGTTCTCCGTGCAACGTCGCAATAATATTGCGACGTCCACCTTGAATTCGATGTTCCCCTAAGTAAATTCCTTGCCAAGTACCCAAATTGAGCCGCCCATCATAAACGGGAATAGCAAGTGCGCTGCCGATCAGAACAGATTTGATGTGCGCTGGCATATCATCAACCCCTTCATAATCGTGCTCGTAATCCATATCTCCAGCGCCAACATCAGGTACGCGTTTTAAGAAAAACCGCTCCATGTCACGTCTAACACTAGGGTCCGCATTCTCGTTTATGCACAATGAAGCGGATGAATGCTGAATGAACAAATGGAGCAGCCCAACACGAACCTCACCGAGCTCAACAAGCTCTCGAAGAATTTCCTCTGTCACCAAATGAAAGCCGCGCTTTTTTTCCTTGAGGGAAACCGTCTTCTGTAACCACATAGATCCATCCAATATGTTGACAGTGCAGGCTTTAAGATACGAAGAATGGTTCACTGATGCAAAATGAAAAAGGCCTCACAAGGAGACCTTTCAATGATATTCCGCTTTACTTGTTAGCTTTCAACGAAAGCCCGCTCAATGACATAGTGTCCGAGATTGCCTTGTTTCGCCTCTTCGAAACCCATGCCATCAAGAATCTCACAGGTTTCTTTTAGCATGCTTGGGCTACCACAAATCATAAAACGATCATGTTCTGTGCTCAGCTCTGGTAAACCAATATCAGTGGTCAGCTTGCCATTTCGCATTGCGTCCGTAATTCTCCCCTGTGTCTTGAAGTCATCCCGAGTGACTGTCGGGTAATAGATCAGTTTCTCGCGGACCTCTTCTCCAAAGAACTCGTTGTTTGGCAGCTCATTCAAGATTTCTTGCTGATAAGCAAGCTCTGAAACATAGCGCGTGCCATGCGTAAGAATGACTTTGTCATAGTTTTCATAAGTCTCCGGGTCCCGGATAATACTCATAAAAGGCGCCAAGCCGGTTCCGGTGCTAATCAAGTAAAGGTTTCGCCCTGGAAGTAGATTGTCGACGATTAATGTCCCCGTCGGTTTTTTACTGAGGAGTATTTGATCACCAGCCTGAATTTTCTGAAGTTTTGACGTCAAAGGACCATCTGCCACTTTTATGCTGAAGAACTCTAGCTCTTCCTCATAGTTCGCGCTTGCGATGCTATAGGCGCGCATCAGTGGACGCCCCTCATGCTCGAGCCCAATCATAATGAAGTGGCCATTTTTAAAGCGAAATGACGGGTCGCGACTCGTTTTAAAGCTGAAAAGCTTATCGTTCCAATGCGTTACGCTGGTAACAGTCTCAGTCATAAAACCGGCCATAAAGTTCTCCAAATAATTCAATCTAGTTTCTTAACAAGTTGCGTTGCATTCTAATTACGCATAATCTATCTGTAAATCAGGATATTCAAATACAACTATTCGGTTTTTCCGATATGCGATTTACACTTAAACAGTTAGAAGTATTTCTAGCCGTAGCACGCGAAGAAAACGTGAGCGCAGCCGCGGATCGACTTTCCATGTCGCAATCAGCCGTCAGCGAAGCGCTCAAGAATTTAGAGAGTCAATTTGATATTGTGCTCTTTGACCGACTAGGGCGATCTCTAAAGCTCAATGCTCTGGGACGCGCTATGCAGCAAGAAACAAGTAATCTCATAGAACGCGCTCAGGTTCTCGAGAGGTCTTTCAGCCAACATACTGCAGACGTTGGGTTGAATCTGGGTGCGACACTTAGCATCGGAAATTATCTAGCCGTTCGAATGATCTCGCAGTTCAAATCCTCACACCTGGACGCTAAGGTCAATTTAAAAGTCGCGAACACAACAGAGATTGCTGAACGCGTCTTAAGTTTCGAGTTAGATATTGGCCTAATTGAAGGGGAAATCAATCATAGCGAGTTAGTTGTAGAGCAATGGTTACCGGATGAACTCGTTGTTTTCTGCTCGCCATCTCATCCATATGCATCACTGAAAACAGTCTCCGACAAAAAACTCAAGGAGGCGCATTGGGTGCTTCGAGAAAGCGGTTCAGGTACACGTCAGGCATTTGATCACGCAATGCATGGCTTATTGAGCGACCTGCATATTGAACTAGAACTTGAGCATACTGAAGCGATCAAACGCGCTGTTGAGTACAACGTAGGTATAGGCTGTCTCTCAAGAATCACCCTCAATGATGCATTCAGCCGAGGAGCATTGATTCCGTTGTCGACGCCACACAGGAACTTCAAACGCTCCTTGTATTTGATTCACCATCGTGACAAATTCATCAACAATACAATGTCAGACTGGCTCTCACTGTGCAGGTCGAGCATGAACGAGTAAGCAACAGCACAGCTTAGACCTATAACGATGAAGATAAGCTCTTCAACTAACTGACCAAAACACTCCTATATAGAGGCTTTAATGTACGACAGTCTTGTATTCGCCGGCGGCGGCAATCGCTGCTTTTGGCAAGCGGGGTTCTGGGAGGAATTCACCAGAAACGTAGAAGTGCAACCTGCAAGCATCGCTTCAGTTAGTGCAGGTTCAGCGATATCTTGCGCCATCTTCGCGAATAGAATCAAAGAAACATTAGAAGCAACGATGGAAGTACAAAGCACTAATCTCAAGAACCGATACTGGTCGAGAGCGCTGCAAGGTAAAAATGTCCATCCACACTCAGACCTTTATCGCCAAATCATTCATAAAGCGCTCGATGAGCAAAGTCTACAGACCCTTAAAGAAGGTCCGGCTAACAGAATACTCCTGGCAGAGATTCCCGGCTGGCTGGGAGCTCGATCTGCCGTGTTAGTTGGAATGCTCGCGTACCAACTCGAAAAGAAACTGCGGCATCCCGTTCACCCTTCCTGGGGGCGAAAAATCGGATTTCGCTCTCGCTTTGTTACCGCTAATAGCTGCAATACGGTGGATGAACTAGCCGACCTAATCCTTAGTTCGTCATGCACACCTCCCTTCACACCAATCATGCGGCACCAAGGCGATGTCGTTCTCGACGGAGGAATGGTCGATAATGTTCCGATACATGGCGTCGACACATCCAATAGCAAAACTTTGGTAATGCTATCGCGGCCATATGCATCCCTACCTAAAACCCCTAATGTTCATTACGTGGCTCCGAGTAAAAAACCACCAATAGAAAGTTGGGACTACACATCTCCAGACCGGGTTTTAGAAACATATCAGCAAGGTAAGTCGGACGCGAAGCTGCACTTAAGGGCAATGGCGCTATAAGGCCACACTTCGAGTGTGATCGCTATCCCAATCATTTCGGTTTGATTTCGTTTCAAAATGTAAGGTCGATATACTGTCGGGGTTAGGTCAACCAATTCCAAGGAAAGTTGTGTTCATGGGTTTTACTTTATTGAGAAAGGCCGCCACGCTCGCCCCCCTCTTCGCCACCATTGCTCTATCCAGCGCATGCAGTGAATCTCTGCAGGAGCAAAGCGAAGAAGCCGAGGTTAAAAGCATTAACATCTTCTTTTCTAAAGAAGATGAAGCAGGAGCCCCAACAGGTAAAGCTTACTCCTACAGCCCTGATAACGGGCGCGTCATCGAAATCGCCACGATCAACGACACAAAGGACTCAGTTGCTGTTCTAGATACTGACGAAGAGGCTCCAGGCTACGAATTCGCAGCCTTTGCTGATGGAAGAACCCTCAAGCTAATTGACTATTCAAAGACTGCGACGAGACGCATATACGAGCTCGAAACCTATGCCACCGATATATGCGGTGTTTATCCAGTCAAACGACCTGCCTACACCGTCTTTGATTCTGACAGCGACTACTACCTTAGCACCGTCGACGACACCGCGATAAACGTGGCGCTCAAAGTTGGCAGTACCTGTGATCGCACCACTGACACTTATCGTCAGATCAGTTTCAATATTCCGGGCTTTCCACTCATCGCCGATACACGCGCAGTTAGCACTTCCGATGTTTTCGGAGGGTACCTTTTTGAACCCCTTTTTCGTACTACCGATGATGACGGCAACCAAGTGGAAGGTAGAAGTATCTGGGTGAGCCACAATAGAGAAACGGAGTCCCTATCTGCACGCACCTACAATGGTCCAACGCTATTTGAAATACCTTTCAAATATAAATCGAGCAATAAACCTTCTAGCGCTCCCGAGACAAGCCCTCCCGTCATATTCCAGGCGAATGACAACAGGGTGCTGATTCAAAAGAACAACATTACCTACGACAACAGCCAAGTACTAACAGCCAGTACTATTGAGCTCTACGAATTAAGCTTAAGCCGACTTCAGCAACTACTCGGCTCTAGCGATATAGTTTCGCCAGACAATGTTATTGAAGCTTACTTTGCCATAGCGAGCGCTCAAATCGATTCAACGGAACAGGCTTCACCAGCCAAGCACACAATAAACGGCTCATACATTGTTCTAGAAGCAGACAATAATCTTTATCGGTATCGCTTCGACTCCAACGTAGTCGAAGAGATTTATACAGCCGAAACAGGCTTACAGGAATTGACATTCTCACTGCTCTCTTCTGGTGACGCGATCATTTCTAAAGCCTTCAATGGCTACGAGACCTTATACGTAGCGTCGATCGATGATGACGTTGGCGATATTGCTGTTATCAATAGTGCAGACGAGATCAGCTTTACGACCGCAAACGGACAGATCTTTATTAATGCACTAAGCCCCAGCAATATTCTAAATCAAGCATTTAGCTCGACGAGCTGGGTAGCTGCGGAGATTCAAATCAACCGAATAGTCAGAGCCGTCAATGACGCAATGCTCATATTCGTCGAACAATACGGACAGAAAGACGAGGTTCTCATTCTCTCCTCGTCAGAATCCGTAACGAATGACGCGCTCATTAGGCCACATTTATCCAAGTATGATGGCAGTTATCCTGATGGTATTTTCAACTTTGAAGAACTCGATGATGACGAGCGAGTCATCGCTAGGACCGAAGCAAGAATCGGTCAAATTGCTGGCAATGTCACCTCCGTTGCGAACAATGTAGAGGGCGCAAACTTCAGCCTAAATCGGTTCTTTGGAGGGTTTCAGGTCACTACAGAAAATGGCACTCAGGGTTACTTTTTCAAACCTAGCCAAACCGAAAGCGAAGAGAACAACCGCGAGCCGTCGCTTGCCTTGCTTAGAAACAAGAGCACAACTGAAGCCATCACGATCAATGCTCAGACCGTCACCGAGACACAAAGCAGCTTAAGCCTCGAACTATGACCAAAATTCGCATTGCCAACTCTCTGTTTGTTTTTGCTGCGCTCCTCGGCTGTGGTGATTCGGACCCTATAGATTCCACTATAACCCCAGAGTACGTCGAACCCATAGAAGCGTATTTGATCGACAATGACACCGTGACGGTGATCGAAGTAACAAACCCGTTTTTGCCATCACCAAGAACGGAAATCAGCACCGAAACGATTCTAGAAAACATAACAAGCCTAGCTGCGATTGATCGTGATCTCTCAGGTGATCGAGATGACGAACGCTTCCCTAATGATCGTGGGCTTACCTATGAATTTTTTGCTTACCTTAGTTCTGACGCCCCCTCAAAACTCTTTCTATATGATGCCAGTTCTCGACGAAACCAGGTTATTTTTGACTTAGACAGTGCTGACAATCGAGTGGGTGACACTCTGTTCTGCCGAATTTTGGCAGGCGAAATCGCCGATATAGAGCGGTTGAAGACAGACCAATATGAAATCAAACAAGAGCTAAAGATTTATGGAATTACAGCAACGGATAACTGCGACGACGCGAGCGATTTAAACTACTACGTCTTTAATTTAGCCACCGATAGCGACGCTCAATATTCTGTCAGACAGCCCGTAAAAAGAGATAGCGAAGACCCAGATCTGATTGAGTATGACATTCGCAAAATCACGTATCCGATCTACAAGGCTCAAAGAGAAACAACGAACGAGAGCTTCTTTTCATCAAGCACTCTAATCACCGATTCTCAAGCATCAAACTACGGTTTTCTCAATTACAACTTTGAGCTTAACCCTCAAGCTACAAACGACACTGACCGATGGAGTCTGCAACGCCCAATCGATGTTGATAACACGGACACATATCAATATTGGAGCGAGCAGCTTGCTTCCGTCGACTCGTCGCTTAAATCGGCCAAAGTGTTAAACCCATCAATCCAAACAGACGATCCTTACTTTATCGCCTTCGGAAATCAATTACTCAAATTATCAGAGCGAGAGGCTTTCGACTTAATTCTGGAAGCTGACAGAAGAAATAGCCTCTCCACTCCAGTGTATGAATGGACCATATCCCCCGGTGCTGATGAAACAAATATCAACATTCTAGACAGCAACTCTGTAGCGATCATTGATGGGCTAGACCTCAAGCTGGTTGACTCGAATGGTTCAGAGAGTCAGGTACGAGTTCTTGAGGATGTAAATAATGCTCTGATTCCCTCTGAAGAGTACATTCTTCTAAAAGAAAATGACGATCAATACGAGACCTTATCTCTGATCGAAAGCAATGGTACAAAGCGACCGATTGTTGGCCAAACAGAGGCAATCCAGACCTTTGCTTACCAGAATCATTTCGACTACCACATGGTGGCATCAGGCGGCATCGACAACCGTTTCGTTCAAAGTCATGACAACGGGACGCTTAAATTTATTCCTGCCATTGAAGACAGCGCATGGTTGTCGTTAAAGAACTACCTCCAAGATAAGACTGAACAGCTGATCCTACACGCAGATGATACAAGTGGCGGAGTCCTGCGCTCACCCAAAATTTATACCTTCGATGCATTGGAAAATAACGGCCAAGGCGAGTTGAAAGGTACGATCGATGCCGATTTTGCAATCATCGAAGAAGCAGCAATCATCGGTGAGCGTTTTGGCATGATTTGGGTTCGAGAAAGCTTTGAAGATGACGCGAAACTCAAAGCCTACTATTTCAATCCATCAGATTCGGAATGGTCATTTACACTCGTTTCTGACGACACAATCGCCCCGGATTGGTTACCCTTCATCCTACCCTGACGGTAAGGTCAAGCTCGAAGAGAATACAAAGAATAGACAAGCGAAAAAATCAGCTAGCCTGAGCCTTCCGATTTACCGCTAAAGCAACCGTGGTATACCCTGTTTCGATACAAGTAGACATCAACTTTTTAAGAAAGGAATAAGGCAGATCTTTATCGGCCATTACAGTGATCGGCCGCGATTGTTCAGACTGAGTGCTGCGACTTAATTGATACCTCAACTCCCCTGCAACCTTTGGCTCAATGTCTCCATTAAAAGCGCTAAAATCACTGCGAGAGATGATCTCGCGGCCCGCTATGATAATGGCGTCTTGGCTGACAGTGATCACCAGGGTCTCATCTGGCAATCTTTCTGCACTGGAAATAGGTAAATCAATCTTCCCATCCCTATTAAGGACCTGAACGTCGGAGCTCGAGTTCACCATCAGAAAAAACACAAGGATTGTGAATATATCCATTAACGACACGAGATTAAGCTTTCCTGAAGCTAACCCTCGCTTCTTATGTCGCGCAATGCGCTTCGCTTTTGCAGACTGCTTCATGGGGTCGAACCTGCCCCAAGACGCTCCTCTGGAGCATCAGCGATCCCAATATCAGGAAACAATTCCGCGCGAACCACGTCTCCCGCGACCACCGTTTTATATGAGCTGACAGAATCCATGACAGCAACGATTTTTTGATAAGACGTGCCGGCCTCAGCCAATATCGATACACTACGCTCTTCAGGGACACGTTTTTTGAGTTCCTGCATTACTGCGCTCAGCTTGTCTTGATCAACACCGTCTTCAGCATTATCGATGCGTTTGATTAATGCACTAGAACCTTCCAGCACATCAATACTGTCTTGATAAATTGCAACACTAAGATCAAATTGCTCAGGATCAATCGGTGTCTCAGACTCTGAACGAGGAAAATTTAGCTCAATAATAGAAGTTTGCGCGAAGATGAGATTCATGAGCAGAATGGGCACCAACACAATCATTAAGTTCATGAACGCAGTGATGTCCAAGTCGGAATCTTGTACGGGGCGACGATGCCTTCGAATCATTGGGTCCAAACATAGTAAATAAGCGTGTTTTTATTATAGGGCGCTGACTCTGCCAAGCAAGCATACAGCGCACAATCTCACTCGCACTCGTGATTCGGTTTTTAGGCAGAAATGTAATACGTACCGGTTCAGATCAATCTTTCATTCGCGCGCGCCATCTCTCCGCGTACAGGCGATGTTCGTAATTTCGCTGCAACTCATAGACCTGCACATTTGGATTAGTGGGAGCGTCATGACAAACGACTTTCACGCCATGCTGCATAGCAATCAGTTTGACTTCATCCGGAGAGATTTCTAAATCACGCTGAGCTACTCGATATTCTTGCCGAGGATGGTTCGGATTGCACAGTTCCCTAATACCCCATCGATCCATCGCAGGCTTGTATGCGCGATAATACTTCACATAGGACAAGTAAAATGCCAGGCCACCGATTAACGCAACACCAAAGATCCCTTCCTCAGCGCCGTTTCGCGCTAACGACCAGATCAGTACCACTGCGAGAACGAGTAACGCACCCGACAGTTTAAGCTCATAGGACGTAAAAAGATTTGGAGCGACAACTCCGTAATTCTCTCCATGTCGCATCCACTTAACTAAGCGTTGAACCCCTTTAAACATATTCCCCTCCAAAAACAAACGCGAAATTTCGACTAGGTCTCGGGATAATATTGAACTA
>NZ_LWFU01000358.1:0-5145 GCF_001635135.1 Oleiphilus sp. HI0080 | reverse complement strand
GCTGTTTCGACGCAAACTAGCCAGCAAGTAGTTCTGCCCATTCAGATTGACAGCGCTCAGCGGCGTGGAGAGTTATTTGCGCCAATTCACTGGGGAAAACAATGGTCTTCTTCTGCCTCAATCGCTTATTTGTATAGTGATGCGCGAGACGCGATCTCAGGGCAGCCGGAGCTGAAGCATGCGGCCGTCGCGCTCGAAAAGCTGACAGTAAAAAAACATGCGTACCTGTTGCTCCGTGAGGAGCTTGATCATCGTGTTTTGTCGACGATGGCCGAAGTTTGGAGCAAAATCCGAATCAATGGTGCGTTCGTTTATCGGATCAGTTGTCTTGAATCGACTACGGAAATTGCCCAGCAGTTAGCCGATTTAGGCGTCATTTCTTCGACTCAAAGCATGAGCCATACCAAGGCTACTGGCAGAGTCTCGTTATATTTAAATCAGGGTGCTTTGAGCGCCCTCCTGATGGAGCAGTCGTCACCGCTCGATTTTCATAGAGCGTGGTTTGAGTCTCTTATTCAGGAAAATGCATTGAGTAGCGAACAGATTCATGAACTTCTGCACGGAGAGGTGGACGATGAATTTACGCAAGGGAAAATTGTCTGTAGTTGTTTCAAGGTTGGAGAGAAGGCCATTCATGATGCCATAGAAACCAAGCAATGTGACTCTGTAGAGTCGCTTGGCGATGCGCTTAAGTGTGGAACCAATTGTGGATCGTGTAAGCCGGAATTGAAGAAAATACTGGCGAAGCGTGACGTAAAAATGGTGTCGTTGCAGCCTGAGGAGGTTTTGGTATGAGCGCACTAACAGCAAGCATTATTTTGCGTGTTAAAGATGTATTCGCGCAGGCGCGCCTCGGTGTGTTTCAGAGAGTCAGTTCATCGACTTCGGGTACGAATTTATCTGATGCTAGCAACCAAGGGATAGGCCAGCGCGCATCCGACGGATGTGTACATTTGATTGGTGCCGGCCCTGGTGATGCAGAGCTGTTGACCATCAAAGCATACAAAGCGATTCAGCAGGCCGAAGTCATTCTTTACGATGCTCTTGTTGGAGAGGATGTGGTTGCGATGTTTCCGGCATCAGCACAAAAGATGTATGTGGGTAAGCGCTACGGTCAGCACTCGATGACACAACCAGAGATCTGTAGGGTGCTTCTGGAGCTTGCTCAATCCGGTAAGCGGGTAGTTCGACTTAAAGGAGGAGATCCGGCGATATTTGCTCGTGCGGGTGAAGAGTGTGCCCTACTTGCACAGCATGACATTCCGTTTGTTGTTGTTCCTGGTATTACCGCGGCGTCTGGCGCATCTGCCTATGCAGGTATTCCGCTAACACATCGTGATTGCGCTCAAAGTGTGCGGTTTGTAACTGCACATCTCAAAGACGAAAGTGCTGAGCCTGATTGGTCGTCAATGGCGCCTTCTCAGAAGACAAAGCATGGCGAAACGCTTGTTTTCTATATGGGGTTGCGCCGTATTGAGCAGATCTGTCAACGCCTCATCCAACACGGAGTCGATAAAGATATGCCAGTGGCCGTCATCGAGCATGCTACGCACGCAGAGCAGCGTGTTTGTATCGGTACGCTCGCAACGATTGCGGATCGCGTTGAGACAAGTGGAATATCAGGCCCGGCGATTACAATCGTTGGTCGGGTTGTCGAGTATCGTTACCAGACAGCGAACCTGATGAGTGATTCAGTGCTTTCCGGAGCTGTGTCCGGCTTTTGATCTTGCGCACCGAAATGGTGCGTAACGCTGTGTTTTCAGTTCCCTGCTTTGTTTAGTGATTTCATAACCCATTGAATAAAAAACGTATTTCAATGTTTGGGTATCCGCTTGCTTCATTGGGAGCATACTTTGCCGAGGTTGTGTTGTCCGGCTGGGAGCCCCAAACAAATAATGTCTTCAAAACTCAGTATTTTGCTTATCGACGAGAATGTCGAGAGAGCGAACGATGTGACTGCTGCTTTAGAGCAATCCCGCTATCGCGTGCGTCATCTTGCTAGCCCTAGCGTTGCGTTGTTAAAAGAAGTGGATGCGTGGCAACCAGATATCATTGTGATTGATATCGAGTCGCCAAGTCGCGACATGCTTGAAAGTCTGCATACCATGTCGGCGTTTGCCCCTAAGCCCGTTGTGATGTTCTCCGAATCGGAAGATGAGGAGATGATTAATCTCTCTGTTAAATCTGGTGTCAGCGCCTACGTTGTTGGTGATCCTGACTCCGCTCGAATTCGCCCCATTTTGGATGCCGCCGTTGCCCGGTTTAACGAGTATCAACGCCTCAAAGATGAGCTTTCCCAAACGAAGAACGAACTCGAAGCGAGAAAACTTGTTGATCAAGCCAAGCGACTATTAATGGATGTTAAGGGCATCTCTGAAAATGAGGCGTTTCACAGTATGCGTAAAACCGCGATGGATTCAGGACAAAAGATCGAAGACGTCGCGCGAACTGTAATTTCAATGATGAAGAATATGAATTTCTAGGTGGTTAGATGACAGGTATTGAAAAAACATCACTGTCGCTCGGTTTTGTACCTCTCACCGACTCGGCGCCTTTAGTCGTTGCGAAAGCGCTCGGTTTTTTTGACGATGTGGGGTTGGATGTAACGTTACAAAAGCAAAACTCATGGGCAACCTTGCGCGACAAGCTTCATGCCGGAATACTCGATGCGGCGCAGATGCTCGCTCCCATGCCAATTGCCAGTACTTTAGGCTTGGGTTGCCGTGCGAGGAAAATCGTCACGCCTTTTGTTCTTAGCCTCAACGGTAATGCGATTACGCTTTCTGATGCCCTCTATCTCGAGTTAAAGGCGCATGAATCGATACATCCCGATCAGCCGCTCAGTGCAGAAGTCTTAAACTCGGTGATTGCCCGACGTAGTGCCGATGGAAAGGCTAAGCTCAAACTCGCTCACGTATTTCCATACAGTTGCCATCATTATCAGTTGCTCGATTGGTTGAAGTCTGGTGGCGTCACCCTGAGCGACATTGACATCCTCACTGTGCCACCCGTGAATATGGTCGATTTTCTTTTCAGTGGCGAAATCGATGGGTATTGCGTGGGTGGCCCATGGAACGCAAAAGCGGTCCGCTCGGGAATTGGATATACCGGCCTCACCTCCTATGATGTCTGGCAAGATCAGCCAGAAAAAGTATTGGGGTTCACTGCTGATTTCGTGGATCAGTACCCGCAGACCGTAACGGCTTCCTGCGTCGCAATTGAGCGAGCTTGTCGCTGGCTAGAGAATATACCTAATCGATTTGAAGCAGCGCGCATGTTGACGCATAGCCATTATCTAGATGCGCCTCTAGATGTGATTGCTCCTTCTTTACTCGGTAGTTGTTTGACGCATGAGGCGGCCGCACCAAGAGAGGTCGAGCAATATAATCGCTTCTACTCAAGCAAAGACCATGGCGTAAACGTGCCCAGTACCGAGCGAGGACGCTGGTTACTTAATAAGATGGTCGAGGCCGGTCAGTTATCGAGCGAAGACAGCGCATCTGTCTCTATCGACGAAATATTTCGTGAAGATCTATACCAGGCGATAAGCGCCGAATTTGTGCAGGCTTAGTGCAATGCTCCTCTTGTTGGTGCGTTCGCATGTGTGGGTAAAGGCTTGGCGGTCAGTTAACCCTCTGAAAAATAAGTATTTTTAGAGTTGGCCTTAGTATTGCTTAGTCATGGCACGTAGTTAGTAAGAACGCTTAGCGCATTCAGAAAGCGCTAACTGATTTATCGTTTACCCCTCTTGGTCAAATATCGCGGGGTATTCACTGGACAAGAAGCGGTTGAAGGCATAGTGGCCTTCAATGCGCCAGGCAACGTTGCCCGCTTAGTCTCCTCTCCGAGAGGCTTTGCGGGTTTTTTTTTGAAAAAATATTGATATCACGCTGGAGTAGAGCATGAAAAAACACGGACTTTTGAAGTCAATAAAGACCAAGTTTACTGCTATTACGGTGACGCTGGCCGCAACGGGTGCATTACTTGGAACATCTGTGCAGGCTCAGGAATTGGGTTGGCCAGAAAAAGAAGAGCTTAAGTTTGGCTTTATCAAGCTGACAGACATGGCGCCTTTAGCAATTGCTTACGAAAAAGGTTACTTCGAAGATGAGGGCTTGTATGTCACCTTGGAAGCTCAGGCTAACTGGAAAGTGCTTCTAGACCGCGTTATAGACGGTCAATTGGATGGAGCGCATATGCTGGCAGGTCAGCCTCTTGGCGCGACAATCGGATTTGGTACGCAGGCGCACATCATTACAGCGTTCAGTATGGATCTAAACGGTAACGGTATTACCGTTTCCAACGATATTTGGGCGCAGATGAAGCCAAATATCCCTCATGAGGACGGTAAGCCGGTGCACCCAATTAAGGCGGATGCATTAAAACCGGTTGTTGAAAAGTATAAAAGTGAAGGTAAGCCTTTCAATATGGGGATGGTATTCCCTGTTTCTACGCACAACTATGAACTTCGCTACTGGCTCGCTGCTGGCGGAATTCATCCTGGTTACTATGCGCCTCATAAGGGCGATACCAGCGGCCAGATAAATGCAGATGCTCTACTTTCTGTTACGCCTCCACCGCAGATGCCTGCGACCATGGAAGCCGGCACCATTTATGGTTACTGCGTGGGTGAACCATGGAATCAGCAAGCGGTCTTTAAAGGCATTGGTGTTCCAGTCATTACGGATTACGAGATCTGGAAGAACAATCCAGAGAAAGTCTTTGGCGTGAGCAATGAGTGGGCCGAGAAATATCCAAATACGCATGCGCGAGTTGTGAAAGCAATGATCCGAGCAGCAATGTGGTTAGACGAAAATAATAACGCTAACCGTCCAGAAGCGGTGAAAATTCTAGCGAAACCATCGTACGTGGGCGCTGATGAAGAAGTGATCGCAAACAGCATGACGGGTACGTTTGAGTACGAGAAAGGCGACAAGCGTGAAGTACCAGATTTCAATGTGTTCTTCCGTTACAACGCTACCTATCCATATTACAGCGATGCTATTTGGTATCTCACGCAGATGCGTCGTTGGGGCCAGATTTCTGAGCACAAGTCGGATGACTGGTATATGGAAACCGCAAAGAAGGTTTATCGACCTGACATTTATGCTGTCGCGGCTAAGGCACTGATCGCTGAAGGTAAGG
>NZ_LWFU01000357.1:0-8224 GCF_001635135.1 Oleiphilus sp. HI0080 | reverse complement strand
CTGTTACACTTGTTGATAAGCTTTGAACATTTGGCTCAATCACGCTCAAAAAATGGAAGACAAACTCAAACGATGGATCTTAGCTTCCCCGTTATAGGCAATGCGACTGGCGTTGTTACGTTCGCTCTGTTATGCATGTATATGCTGCGCAGCGAACACCGCCGCACCACTGATAAAGCGCTTCTGGCAGCCGCTTTCTGTTCCGCATTGTGGCTCGGGTTGCTGTGCGCGCAGTCGAGCGGTTTTGAAATCCCTTTCACGATTCGCTATAGCATAGAACTTCTAAGAACCCTCTCATGGTTCATTGTTCTCTACTCGATACTTGGTATATCGCCTTTTCCTAGAAAATTGAAAATTGATCCTCAGTTGTTATTTAGCTCTGGGATCATCATTTTGCTCAGCGCCACCATAGCACTCATCAATCTTCAAGCGTGGTTGGGTATAAACCTTGTTGATGGGCGAAGCTTACTCATCCTCAATGTACTGGTTTCGCTCGTAGGCATCCTTCTGCTCGAACAAATCTGGCGTAATTCGGCAATCTACACTCGAGCAGGCATCAAGTACCTAAGCTTGGCGGTCGCTACAATCCTCGCCTATGACTTTGTGATGTATTCCGACGCATTGCTATTCAACCATTTGTCAGGCGCTCTATGGGATACCAGAGGCGCAGTAAATGCCCTCGCCACAACGCTTATCGCCACCACGCTAATCACCCGCAAAGACAAGCCTATTGGTATTCACATCTCGAGACAGATGATCTTCCACACAACCACACTAATGCTTGCTGGTGTTTATCTGATCTTTGTTTCTGCGGGTGGTTACTACATTAACGTTTTCGGAGGTACCTGGGGTGAAGCGCTGCGTGTTTTATTCGTCTTTTCAGCAGGCATCTTTCTGATCCTCGTCATCAGCTCCCCGAATCTTCGAGCACGCACGATGGTTTTTATCTCGAAGAACTTCTTCGACTATAAATATGATTATCGAGATGAATGGATCAAATCAACGGCTAGCCTGCAGTCTAGCGATGCGCAAGATACTCTCCCATTACGTAGCACCCGAACACTAGCTGAGTTGGTTCAAGCACAAGCTGGCGCCATATGGGTTCGTGATGAAGACAATAATTTCGCTATCAAATCACAGTTTGGTTTTACAGAAAGAACACTCTCTCAAATAGATCAAGATTCTGACCTTGCTCACTACTTTGAAGACAACGACTGGATTATAAACCTGACGGAGTTCTTGGCGGACCCAGAGAAATACGACCTCATTGAAATACCAGAAGGGATCTTAGGGGCTGAAGAGCCATGGTTGATCGTTCCTTTAAAGAGCAATAACAGACTATCTGGATTTGTATTTCTGGCAAAACCCTACATGCCAATGGAGCTAAACTGGGAGAACTACGATTTGCTCAAGATCGTTGCTCAACAGGCATGCAGTTATCTCGAGCAACATAGATCCGAAGAGCAGCTTGCGCAATCCCGCCAATTTGAAGCGGTCAACCAAACCTCAGCATTCCTTATTCACGATATTAAGACCATTATTGCGCAGCTATCCCTGATGGTAAAAAACGCACCTAAACACAAGCACAAACCTGCATTTGTTGATGACATGATCAACACGACCCAGCACTCCGTTGAGAAAATGGAACATTTGTTGGCACAGATTCGTAACCCAGGGCAGCATGAACAGGTGCGCGAGGTAGACCTTTGCGATTTGCTTGCAAACATCTGCCTAGAAAAAAAATCTAGCTCGCCAACTCCAAAACTGGTGCTGCATGAAGAACATATCTGGGTTAACGCAGACGTACAGCAGTTAGCCTCAGTTATTGAACACATCACCCAAAACGCAATCGAGGCCTGCGATCGAGATGGGCAAGTTGAGATCTCTACTAAAACCAGTGCAGATGAAGTCTTCGTCTTTATCCAAGACAACGGTATTGGCATGACGCCCGAATTTATTAAGAATGAACTCTTCAAACCGTTCGCAAGCACCAAAGGTCTCACAGGAATGGGCATAGGCGCATATCAAAGCCGAGAGTACCTGCGAAAAATTGGCGGTACAATCAACGTAACTAGCGAGCCAGAGCTAGGAACTTGTTTTACACTTAGAATTCCACGTATCAAAATGGATGAACAGTTGATGCAAACAAAGGAAGCACGAGCGTGAAAAAGAACTTACTCATTGTCGAGGATGATCCAGGCCTTCAAAGCCAGATGCGCTGGTGCTTCAATGACGACGTGGAAGTCCATATGGCTTCAGATAGAGAAAGCGCCATTTCCTTGCTGCGTCGACATGAGCCCGGAGTTGTAACGCTTGATCTTGGCCTACCTCCAGACCCAGGGGGCGCAACTGAAGGCTTTTTAGTGCTAGAAGAAATCCTCCAACTCGCCCCAAAGACTAAAGTCATTGTGGTAACCGGACGCGAAGAAAAAGAAAATGCCGTTCAAGCTGTCGGCATGGGCGCCACTGATTTTTTCCACAAACCGCTAGACGCAGACATTCTGAACTTTATTGTAGAGCGTGCTTTTCGCATGCAAGAACTCGAGACTGAAAACTCGCGTCTGAAAAAAACACAGGCCGGCTCCGGCATACCCGGAGTTATCGCCAGCAGCCCATCTATGATGAAAGTTTGCAGAACTATCGAAAAGATAGCACCGGCGGACGTATCCACCTTACTTTTGGGAGAGACAGGCACCGGTAAAGAGGTGCTAGCTAGAGCCTTGCACAACCTCAGCCCTCGCTCCGATGGTCCATTCTCAGCGATCAACTGCGCAGCGATTCCAGAGAACCTGCTAGAGAGCGAATTATTCGGCCATGAGAAAGGCGCGTTTACCGGCGCTCATCAGCAAAAAAAGGGCAAGGTTGAACTTGCACATGGGGGCACCCTGTTTCTCGATGAGATTGGTGACATGCCGGCATCCCTGCAACCAAAGATGCTCCGTTTTCTGCAGGAGCGAGTCATCGAACGAGTAGGCGGCGTGAAAGAAATTCCTGTCGATGTACGCGTTGTTTGTGCAACACATCAAGACATCGACAGCCTTATCCAGAGCAACAAATTTCGTGAAGATTTGTACTACCGCGTGAGTGAGATTAGCTTAAATATTCCCCCTTTACGCGAGCGCGAGGGTGATTCTGTACTGATCGCCCAGGCCCTCTTAAAGAGCATTGGCAGCGACATGAATCGCGAAGATTTGCGCCTTTCTGAAGATGCGATGACGGCTATTCGTCATCATGATTGGCCAGGTAACGTGCGTGAGATGATTAATAAAATCAAGCGTGCCGCCATTATGACCGATGGACGCAACGTTAGCGCAGAAGACCTAGAGCTAGAGGGGGAGTTTCTTAACCTACCCGAGGGTTCTCTAAACCTTAAGCAAATACGAGATAACGCTGAAAAAACCGCTTGCCAACAGGCTATCCAAAGCGCTGCAGGCAACATGGCAAAAGCAGCGAGAATACTCGGCGTCACTCGCCCAACCCTTTACTCCCTAATAGAAAAGCATGCTATCAAAACAGCTTAGTTGAGCGCCAAATTAGCGATTGAGAGTGATCAAGCGAAGGCTTTTCGATTGGCCGAATTGGCGTATAGCACCAAAACCATACACAACTTCGAAAAACCCGCTTGATGGCACTGAGAGCTCTGCAAAACCCAGCCCTTCAGACCAAGATGAGCGGGATAGATCCCACCGAGTACGTGGGATCACAAAGCACTGAGCTACCCTGCAGCCTTAGCCTCATTGAAGTGCGCTTGAATTTCCGCATTATCGGGCTGCATCTCAGCGGCCTTTTCCAGATACGGCAATCCCTCAGCGGTTTTACCAAACTTGTGCAAAACCCACCCATAACTGTCCAAGACAGCGGGACTATTAGGCGCAAGCTCAGCAGCGCGGGCTAAAAGATCTAGCGCCCTCTCATCGCCTTTTTCGTAGTAGAGCCAACCAAGGTTATTCAATGCAGCAACTGAATCAGGACGTTGAGTTAAGAGTGTTTCGTATACCGTTTGCGCTTTATCGACATCACCTTTTTGCTGGCTTTCCATGCCAACCAACAGCATCGCTAGTAAGTTATCAGGTTGCGCTGAATACCAGTCTGCGAGAAACGCCGAACGTGCCTTTTGGTCTTTCAAAAGCCCTAGAACCCGATGCAGTTTTTCTGCAACTGCAGGAGCTTTGGATAAACTCCAAGCTTTCTCATAAGCGCTTCGGGCAACCGTATATTCCTTTTTAGCCATCGCAAGATCGCCTTTCAAGGCCGGCAGAATGTGCCCCAATTGCTCGGCCTGCTCATCCAGCTGAGCGAGCATTTTCTCCGCCTCGTCGAATCGTTCAGACCGTATTTCAACCTCAGCAAGTACTGCAACAACACGGACATTTCCAGGGTTCGTTACAAGACTTCTAGCCGCCACATCCCGCGCTTTATCTAACTGCCCGGTTTTGAGGTAATCAATCGCCCGAGAGTAATCAATCACCGCCTTAACATCTTTTAGTTCAGCACCCTGATCAGGCAGATTATCCATAGCGTCAGCGTAATAGCGCTCCGCGCCGGAGATATTTCGATTGCTTAACGCGATACGAATCAGGCTTTGATACGCAGCCAGAGACTGATCTTCTCTCGCACGCTGAGCAAGTTTTCTTAGAGCATTCTCCTGCCCATTCACACGGCTCTCAGCCTCATACAAACCAGCGTATGCACCAATGCTGTTTGGACTCAATTCAAGCATTGCTTCGAAATACTGCTTCGCCGCTTCATTCTTGTTTTCAAGCAGGGCATTACGGCCCAGTGCACCTTGAATGACTGCCCGCTGACTATCTGCTTTAGCCAATGGTGCAGCGTTTTTAAGCAACATACTTGATTCTGCTATATCGCCGGTTGTCGCCAAAAACTGTCCCGCAATAAAATTCGCAGTGTAATCATCAGCATGCTTTTTCGCGTTCGAGACCAAGATCTCTTTCGCTTTGTCTTGCTCGCCATTTCTGCGGTAGTAGGATGCTAAATCCACTAAAACCTGACGCTGTTTCGGGTCAAGCTCGAATGCTTTTTGAAGATGAGGCAACTCCTTGCTCCGGTCGGCATTTGGCGTGCTACGATAAAAACTCGCGAGCGCGAGCTGCAGACGGACATTCTTTGGAGCCAAACCTGCGGCCTTGATAATGGCGGCCTCACCTTTATCGTACTGCCCGTCCGAGACGGCAGCCAAACCATAAAGCGCCAGTATCTCGACAGATGTTTGCTGATCAATCGTAGGCTCTAACGCTTCAAGCACGCGTTTGGGCTCGTTCAGCTTCAAATTGGTCGCCATGTAGACTTGTGTTGCAAGTGGGCTCGACGTTTCGGGATCAACCACGTCACCAAGGTAACGTGCTGCGGCCTCCGCATCACCCTGCATGTAGCTGATGATGCCAAGCACCTGCCGTGAACGCACGTGGCCCGGGTATCTCTCCACAAGAGCAACAAGCTTCTCTTTGGCCTCGTCTAGGCGATTCTCTTCAAAATCTTTCATCGCCTCCTGAAAACTATCATTCGCCTCCGTCGCCCCGGGGAAAGCTTCAGACAGAAGCTTGGTATAAATATACGCCTCGTTCGAACGGCCCAAACGCGTTAGCACATAGGACAAGCGCTCAAGCGTAAGCACTCGATCAGGCATCATTTGATCCGTTGTCGGCAGCACAGAGAGTAGTTGGCTCAAGGTACCTTCTGCCCCCTCAAGATCGTTTTCTGAAATTTGGATGCCCGCTTTGAGCAACTGAGCCTTAGCGTAGGCCTGCTCAGATTCAGAAACCTTGTTGATCCGTTCCAAAGCCGAAGACATATTGCCCTCAACTGCATCGATCGTTGCCAGACCGATCATCGCTTTACCATCCGAAGCGTTGTTTGCAGCTAACTTGCTATAAACCGCGCGCGATTCTTCCAACTTCCCTCGCTTAGAAAGAATCTCAGCTTCGAGCAACATTTTTTCGCGTGTAGGTTCGGTGAGTTTCTCTAGAGCGCTATCTGCAGACTGAAATTTACCAAGCGCGATATAAGTCTCAGCGAGCTCCAAAAGGTAGGCTTCGGAGCTTTCGTTAGGGATCGCCTCGAGATAGGCACGAGCATTTCGATGATCGCCAACCTCATTCATCACATCAGCGAACTCAATCATTACTTCCGGGTTGCCGCCAGACTTTTTAGCCGCATTTCTGTATTCGATCATCGCCGCTTTATACTGCCCTTGACCTTGATAGGCTTTGGCTCGATCCAAGTGATTTTGATATTCCGTATCGGTGTCATCGCCACCGCAGGCCGCCAATAACAATACCGCGGATACAGTGCTGACCAATTTGAGTTTGGTAAAACGACGACTTATGCTGCTAATGCTTTCCATGTTCAACCTTGATGAGTTCTTTATTTGTTGTGTTCTTTTCTGCCCTGTTCAATCAAACCTGAGCGTAACCCTTAAAATTTTAGTTCGCTCGATACTCTACTCTAATCGAGAGTGATAATTAAGATCTAGCCAAAAACCAAACTCCAAGAACAGCTTTCGACTAGCTTTCCTTTTCGCCGCAGCGCTCTTTAAATGTAACCATGCGTTTTCAGGTATGAATAAATTTTCTGCGCACATTCTTCAACTGAAAGCGCACCCGCATTAATGACGATTTCGGCCGAATCCGGAGCTTCGTAAGCGGAGTCTATGCCTGTAAAGTTCTTAATCTGACCCTGGCGCGCTTTTTTGTACAAGCCTTTTGGGTCGCGGTCTTCACATACACTCAGATCCGTCGCGACATACACTTCGATAAACTCACCAACCGGGAACAAAGTACGCACCATTTGACGGTCCGAGCGAAAAGGAGAGATAAAAGCAGAAAGCACGATTAAGCCGGCATCTACAAATAAGTGGCCCACCTCGCCAATTCGACGAATATTCTCAACTCGCTCTTGGTCTGAAAAGCCCAGATCCCGATTTAGACCATGGCGAACGTTATCGCCATCTAGCAAATAAGTGTGCTTGTCATGAGAAAACAACAGCTCATCAAGGGCATTCGCAACCGTTGATTTACCAGCACCACTTAAACCTGTAAACCAAATCATACAGGGCTTTTGCCGTTTTTGAGTAGCGCGCTGATCACGCTGAATTTGATGGTCATGCCATCGGATATTATTGTTCAAACCACTTTCTCACTTATTGTTTTTTAATTTTGCTGCATCGCCATTCTGGACAGCGCAACACTATCCAGAATGCACGGAGCGGGGCTAGTCCACTCCTTATTTACGACCTATGGCGTAGTATGTAAATCCATAACTTTTAACGATAGCAGGGTCATACAAGTTACGCCCATCAACAATCACCGGGTTAACAAGTTTTTGCTTCACGGCCTCGTAATCGATCGCTCTAAAGTTTTTCCATTCTGTACAAATTACAAGCGCCTCCGCGCCCTCAATCGCAGCCTCTTTAGAGCCCAACAACGCAAGATCGTCACGCTCACCATAAATGCGAGTACATTCTTCGCTTGCTTCTGGGTCATACGCTTTTACTTTTGCACCAGCCGCCCAAAGCGCTTCCATTAAACAGCGTGAGGGCGCTTCGCGCATATCATCCGTTTCAGGTTTAAAAGCCAAGCCCCAAACAGCAATGGTCTTGCCGGCTAAATCACCATCAAAATGCGCACTCAACTTCTCAAACAAACGATGCTTCTGGCGATTATTCACGTTCTCAACCGATTGCACTAGCTCAGCTTCATAACCTACGTCACGCGCAATTCGCGTCAAAGCCTGCACATCTTTCGGAAAACAAGAACCACCATAACCCGCACCGGGATAGATAAACTGAAAACCAATACGCGGATCTGAACCAATGCCCAAACGAACTGACTCGATATCGGCCTCTAAGCGCTCTGCAAGGTTCGCCATTTCGTTCATAAAGCTGATCTTAGTCGCCAACATCGCGTTCGCAGCATACTTCGTCAACTCAGCGGAACGGACATCCATAAACAAAATTTTGTCATGGTTTCGATTAAACGGTGCGTAGAGTTCTCGCATTGGCGCCTCAGAAGAGGCTTTCGAAATACCCACAACGATGCGATCCGGCTTCATAAAATCACCGACGGCAGCGCCCTCTTTCAAAAACTCAGGATTCGAGACCACATCAAACGACAAGCTCACACCACGCTCAGACAGCACACTGGCAATTTTGGCATACACTTTGTCACCCGTCCCGACAGGCACGGTCGACTTATCAATCACAATTTTC
>NZ_LWFU01000356.1:0-3612 GCF_001635135.1 Oleiphilus sp. HI0080 | reverse complement strand
GAATAAATAGAAATAACTAAAAGTAACGTTTTGCAACAATTAACAAGTTGTCACAGTTATATAAATTGGTTAATTTAAAACCAGATTTGATCAAATAATAAGCGCCTAGCGCAACACAAATCGCGACAATAAAAACTAACCGCAAAGGGTCGCGCCTAGATAATANGGAGAGGACTCATGCTCGAAAACTGCAAGAATGCAACGGAGCGCTGGGGTGGCGTCAACGAACTTATTGATAAGTGGCTCATCGAAAGACAAGAACTCATCGTCAAGTTTTGTGACTTAACAGTCAACCCACCCAGCTCGCAAGAAAATACCATCGAAAAGCTACAAGGCTTTTGTCAGGTTTTAGTCGATTATGTATCGGTTGGTCACTTTGAAGTATATGAGCAACTCATCAATGAAGCCATCGACTTTAACAACGATGATGGTACCGTCCTTCTCGATGCGACTATCCCACAAATTCAAGAAACAACCGAAGTAGCACTCGATTTTAACGACAGTTTTGATGATATCCACAAGGTCGATGATGGCGTGGACAAGTTAGTCGCGCGCCTCGAGCGTTTAGGGCGAACTTTAGAAAATCGCTTTGAGCTGGAAGACCAGTTAATTGAGGCGATACACACATCTCAGGCGGATTTAGTCTCCTAAGTGCATAAATTTATGAAGCGGATTGCAACCCGCTGGAATCAAAAACGGTCTATACTGCATAGACCGTTTTTTTATGCCCGATCCACCATGAAAACCATTTTAATTATTTGTCTTTCTTCGCTGCTTATTGCCTGCGCAAAAAGCCCTGACTCTTCCTCAGAAATTGCTACCCAAGGACTTTTTTCGGGTTCGTTTAGCAAAGACGGCCAGAACATACTGATCGGCTCGCAGCTTCATGGGGCGAGTTACTGGCGCGTTTCACCTTTAGAGAGAACATTCAACTGGAACCACCAACAAGGCGAGTACACGCAGATCACCGCCAACGCAATTTCAACCGACGGCTCACGCGCTGCAACCGCACATAAAAATCAATGGATTTTATGGAACACTGAAACCGGCGCGTCTTTGGCCTTTCTTCAAGCACCCTCGAATATTCTCAGCATTGCTCTGAATCAAGATGGATCCCGCGCCCTGCTCGGGTTGGAAAGCGGTGATATCTGGTATACCGACCCTCTTACCGGCAATAACGTTCAGGAGTTTAAACAAAGCGAAGCCGTACGCAGTGTCGCCATTAATGCGGATGCGACCCTCGCACTCACTGGCAGTGACAACTATAGCGCCACATTTTGGGATTTACTCAATGGCGAGGCCTTACATACCGAAAACCTTGAAAACATGAGTCGTCATGTCACATTTTCACCAAGTGGGAACAAAGCGTTTATTTCGTCATTGCGAAATGATCACCTCATCATTAATACCCGCGATTTCTCAACGCTTAGCGCTATCCAAGAACGTTATACGATCTTTAACGGTGCGCATTTCTCAGTTGACGAGAAGCGCGTCTATTTAGCGAACCAGCAGGGCTACATTCAAGTATTCGATACTACTACAGGTGAGGAGACCTCAAGATTCAAGGCTAAACGCAAGAAATGGTTTGGCGCTTCTCGCGCCATCATTGCCCTATGGGCAGACGACAACACCCTCAAGGCGCTTACAAGCGACGGACAGCTACAAACGTTTTCTCTCGCGCCATAACGAGATTCTTGTCACAACCCTTATTTAATGGCCTGTCATATAAAATTCCTGTCCCATTTATTGATAGTTAGTACAAGCAGCAGCGCCTACGATTATTCTCGAGAATAAAAATAAGAATCGAAAATATAAATTAAGGCAAGCACGCGCTTGCCGGCTCTTTTCCCTCCAAAAAATAAAGATAAAAAACGACAGGTGACCAACATGAAGAAAACGATTGTCGCGCTCAGTCTGTGCGCTGCGGCTTCACTGACTCCGCAAGATACCTATGCAACGGGTTCCGGCTCCATCCCGATTCTCGACTTTGCAGGCGGACTACTGAACCTACCTAACTTTCCCACCTCTGAAAACTATACAACCAACGACGACATCGTGATCAGCGCGTTTGATGGCGTAGAGTTGACGGCAAACATCTTTGTGCCGAACAACATTCAAGGCAGCGCGCCAGCCGTGATCTTTATCAACAGCTGGGGTTTAAATGAGTATGAGTACCTTCAACAAGCGGGAGAGCTAGCTGATAAAGGATACATTGTCCTTAGCTATGCGACTCGAGGCTTCGGTGAGTCAGGCGGCCTTATCGGAACAGCCGGCCCGAAAGACATGAACGACTACAGCACGGTCATCGACTATTTAATCGCCAACTACCCTGTCGATGAAAGCGCAATTGCAACGGCGGGAATTTCTTACGGCTCGGGCATTAGCTTAATTGGTGCAGCACAAGATCCTCGCGTAAAAGCCGTCGCAGCAATGAGCTCTTGGGGCGATTTAGTCGATGCACTTTATGGCAACCAATCACCACGACTTGTTTGGGGCGAGCTGCTCACGCTTGCGGGCTCTCTCACTGGTAATCCCGACCCATCTATCGCTGAAAACTGGGATATCGTAAAGAACCAGAAACTGGACCAAATTGATCAAGTTGTCGACTGGGCAAGTATTCGCTCTCCGATTAACTACGTCAATCAGCTCAATGAGAATGGTACCGCGATCTACATGGCGAAAGCCTACGGTGACAACTTGTTTCAGCCCAACACTCTGCTCGACATGTTCGGCCAACTAACTACGCCAAAGTACATCGATTTGCTTCCGGGCAC
This sequence comes from Oleiphilus sp. HI0080, assembly GCF_001635135.1. Lineage (NCBI taxonomy): Bacteria > Pseudomonadati > Pseudomonadota > Gammaproteobacteria > Oceanospirillales > Oleiphilaceae > Oleiphilus > Oleiphilus sp. HI0080. The sequence continues at coordinate 838 of NZ_LWFU01000356.1, read as the reverse complement.
CCACGCAACGGCAGAGCTTCTGCCATCGCTTGTTGGCCTCGGAGACACCCTTGTTTGGGACAACGTCTATAAGTGGTTTGATATTCATTTGAAAGGTGAGACCAACGACTTGTCTAATGCGAAACCCATCAATATGAAAGTTCGTTTTCAGGACAAGTTTGACCAGTTCGATGATTATCCTCTCGCAGAGACGACAGATGTAACTTACTACCTTCACCCTCGATCCACGTTCGATAACGGCGATATGGAAACCTCTCCATATTGGTCGTGGTTTAACACCGAAAAGGACAATTCTATCAACGGTTACTTCGGCACGAGTTTTTCAACTGGCATTCCGATTCTGTCCGACTTACTGGAACAAGTTGATATTCCTGTTATAACGAACATCCCTGCAGAGAGCGATTTTAGAGCCATCTACTGGAATAGTGACCGCCTCGATAATGGCATGCAAATTCGCGGTACACCAAGCGTCAGCCTGCGTGTCCAACCGCATTATCACAAAGCGCAGCTCGTGGCCTATCTCTATGATATGGATGCTTGGGGTACGGGTAAGCTCATCACCCATGGTGTCGTCACTCTGCCAGACGCTGACTGGGGAGCGAAAGTGCGTGTTGATTTCGACATGATTACCACGGCATACGACATCCCGCCGGGTAACCGAGTCGTCTTGGCAATTGATACGAAAGACCCCTACTACAAATCGCCAACTTCTGCCGACTTCTATGTAGACTTTCAGTACAAGACAAGTGAACAGAACATCGTCACGATTCCTACTCTGTAGCTCATTCTTCGGCTAGAAAGCAGGGCCTATGCCCTGCTTTTTTGTTTCCGCTCATAA
>NZ_LWFU01000355.1:0-3545 GCF_001635135.1 Oleiphilus sp. HI0080 | reverse complement strand
TAGGAGGGGTATAGCGAAAACAATGCCAATTCATAAAGTCTATAAAAAACAGTTACTTAAGTTTTCATGACGCGCAGTTTTCCTGCTTTTTTGCAAACTGCGAGTCGAAATGATGTTCTGCTTTGCGATTTGCGTTAGTGTTTTTCAGCCTCACACGCAATGAAACGATTGGCCATGGGCCAGGTACGAAAGTGCGTAAACAGGCTATCTTCGAACATGCTTTCCATCTCTTTCTGTGACAAGAAAGCGTGTTGCCATCGAGAAGCGAGACGAGCGCCAATATAAGCGGGCAGATAGGGCCTTATTGCTTCGAGCATTTTTCGTGTTCGTGATTTCTCAAACAGCGACTTGTAGGATGCGTCATCTCGATTCGCGATCGTGAAGAAAAGCTTTCCACCAGGTGCCAAATGGGAATAGAGCTTATCCAAAGTTGCTCTGTCTATCGGAGCGGGATACCCAAAAACTGCGATGGCATATATGAGGTCATAGCCATTGCGAAGCAGTTTTGCCGAGTCGACAACTCCCTCAGTGAGTTTAATGTTTTGAACATCAAGTTTTGCTCCGTGAAGTGGATGCTTCGCTGCCAACAGCATCTCTTTTGACGGATCGATACCTGTGAGCTCGTCGACGCCTTTCAGGGCGTGGAAAAAACGACCGGTTCCACAGCCCACATCGAGTGCATTAATGTTGTGTGCAAATTGACTGCACAAATGTTCGAGATGTGAGGCGACTTCTTGATTCGCGGTGGCCTTGATCTCCGTCTCATCGCTCAGTCTGTATAGTCGGGCCTCTTCAAGCTGGGCGTTGCGTTGCTTGCGACCGTTGATATCTGTGCGATTTATCTTTGGGTATCGCTTAGTAAGTAAGTTCATAAGAGGTTCCAAAAGGCTAAAACTGGGTTCATCGTTCACTCGCCAAAGTCGCGGTGTAAGTCACTTTTTTACGCAAAAAATAGCTCTCGAAGTAGCGAAAGCTCAGTTTCGCAACAATAAATGTGAGAAGGCTGGTCAACAAAAATAGTACGAGCTGATTTAGCTCTTGGTCAGCGCTTAGCCCATTTGAAGGCATGATTTTTCTGATCGCGTTGAGAGACAGCATGTGAAACATATACATGCCGTAGCTTACTTGACCTACCGCGATCAGCCATCGATGATTTAACACTGGGTAGGTAACGCTGCTCCTTGAGGTCACTGAGCAAAACACCAACGCAGCAAACAGTAGATAGGCAAAAATCTGTAAGCTGCTCTCCAGCGTTAAAAGCATTAAAGCCAGTATGAGAACAGCGAGCGGTGTGTATTTTGCGCCTAGCATTCTATGCAGCACGACGAAGGTGACTTCATTGTTCATCGCATGTGCCAGTAGTACGCCGATGCAGATCGGGATCGCGATGTTCTCAAGAATGATTGAGAGCAGATCGGAGGACGTCAGTAATAACATACCTTGTGTGGCAAGGGTGGAGACAAGAATCGCGATCAGCGCGACGGCGATCGCGCCTTTTTCTGAAAGCCAATTCTCGATTGTGGGCCACACCATGTAAAACTGTTCCTCTGCTGCGAGAGACCACGCGAAGTAAAAAATCACGCGGTCGCCATTGAGCGCGACGAAATAGTTGGAGGTGTACGTTGCGAAATAGATTAGGTTGTCAAAGAATGCGAGGCCTGCCGCCGAGTTTTTTTCCAATAAGAATACCAATACGCAGTAAATAAAGAGCACCAGGTAGTACACGGGGAAGATGCGCAAGGCGCGGCGCATGTAAAACTGTGGAAGTGAAATGCGGCCGTTTTTTTGTTTTTCTCGCAACAGCAACGAGGTGATGAGGAACCCGCTAATTACAAAAAACAGCGTCACGCCATGGTGGCCTAAAAAGAATAGGCTGTTCGAAGCGTATTGATCTCCTGCCACGTGGTGCCAGATGACCGCTAAAATACTCAAGCATCTTAGGCCGTCAAGTGAGTGAAAGTGTTTGCTTTGTTTAAAGTCCATAAAGGCCACGTGTGATGCGCTTTTCTCGCGTAACCAGAGTGTCGCCTGAAGGTCGGGTGACATGATCTGCGTCATAGATGTTCTCACTGAAATTGACTTTGAATAAACTGTTTGCATGGTGCGTGCCATAAAATAAAGATCATTAAAAACAATGATTTAAGGTATTTTCGTTGCGGAGCTGGCGGGCGCCTTTTGCAATATGCAATGCAGGATGCGCGAGGCCTTTACTCGGCCTGCTCTCTGATCGTTTCAGTGATGATGTCTTGAGCATGTTGATTGGGAAATATGTCTATTCCAAGCGTACTCTTTGCGTAATAAACCGCAGCACCAGCGACAAAGATCGTGGCTATCCAAACAATTAGGGTGCTCACAATATGTGCGGATAATTTCAGCATTTTGCCGTAATTTGTTCCGAAGTTCGGGATGAGTCGGCGCTTGTCTTCACCGAGATAGAACACGCAGTAAAAGCGTTTGAACAGCCAAAATGTCAGCTCAAGCGAAAAGATTTTTTTCGACGGTACGGGTATGGCTCTGTCGATCACCCGCTTGATTTCCCGCGCTTGTTCGGTTGAGAGGTCATTTCTGAGCCCCTCAGGTAGCTGAGAGAAGTAATATTCGCTGTTGCGTCTACTACTGTCTTGTTGCCGCTTCGATGCACACATCGCGTTCTTTTCATGCTGGTGCTCAGCGTGGTTAGATTGTTGTGACACAGAGAGGCCTCATAGTTTGGATAGTGGGGGCAGATATTGTCTCTGCCTTGGCGTTGTTCTTGGGCGTCATTGGTGTTTGACGCATGCGCTTCATTGCAGCGATGAGCGCGAAAACGAACATCAGTTGGTAGTAGTTGTTGGTTTGCTTGATCACCCATTCGAGGGATGTCTGTAAATACACTTGGGTTAGCGCGCCAAGCAAGGCGACTGCAATGTAACGCGCGGGGTGATCTTTCATGCGAATCAGGTTGACCAAATTTACAAAGTAGAAGTAGAGCAGCATGAGCAAAAACGCCCCTAACGCGAGCCACCCGGCTTCCGCAGCGATCATGAGATAGGCGGTTTCTACTAGACCGCGGCGAGTACTATCTGGACTGATCTCTTTCGGGATATGGGCGCCATAAGGATAGGGGTCGTTAATCTTGTGGCCAAAATTATTCAGCCCGACACCTAAAATGTTTTCGTTCGCCATTTTGACAGCGGCTTGCGCGAGATAAATACGTGTTAGCCCTGATTCTTCCGGCGCGGTGGAGAATCGTTCAATGATCGAGTCCGATGCTTTATAAAGTGCTGCTGAGCCGACAAGGGGCATGATTATGACGATGATCCACTTCCGGCGGCGTAAGAACTTTTGTTCTCGATCATTCAAGAACATAGAGACGCAAAATACGATGATGCTGTTCAGCGCAAACAAAGCGAGGCCCGCTCTGGAAAGCGTAGACAGCACGCAAAAGGCTGACATGCCAAACAGTAAGAACCACAACGGCGCATTAGCAGAGCGATCGTTCAACACTTTCGCAAGCGCCAGTGACCCTAGAATCGAAATGTATAAGGTGAGTGAGTTTTGGTGTG
>NZ_LWFU01000354.1:0-10301 GCF_001635135.1 Oleiphilus sp. HI0080 | reverse complement strand
TTGTGTCGTGATCGTTATGCGTTGCCACACTCTCACGCGCACAATGCGCTCAGCGATGCCATCGCAACAGCAGAGTTGCTGATTGCCCAAATTACGGCGATGGATGGTATGAAGACGAGCTATGGCCAGCTTGGTTCGCGTTGGTCGTGAGCTTCGTTGTTAGAATTCATCACCAAAAAAAGGATCTTTGTTGGCGACAGGTTCTGAGGTTTGAAGCTCTTTCAATGCCTTTTCGCGTTGCTGGCTTTTAACCATGGCTTCGTCTAACTGTTCACTGTAAAGCTCAAGCCAAGATCTGGAGCCAGGAACCATGTGCGCCAAATCATAAATGGACGAGCGAACGGTATCCATGAACTTTTGTTTTGCTTGCTCTTGCTCTACCAGAATGCGCTGAATGGTGGCGTTAGAAGAGTTCTCGATTTTGTTATCGAGTGTCTTAAGCTGACTGCTGAGTTCTGCGAGGCGAATATCGTACTGTTCGAGAAGCTCGGCCTGGCCCTCTAAGGTCTGTATTGTTTCGGTATTATTTGATGGGCCTGAGTTCGCACTTACTCCGCCAAAGTAGTGCATCATGAATGCGGTAATTGAGGCAGAGAGCGTGACAATGAGTATCAGTGCGATAGACATTAGGACGATGCGGTTTTTACCCACTTTACCTTCTAGGGCATCAAGCCGTTGCTCTGGTGTCAACGTGATTTCCGCTTGTTTGTCTTCTTGCTCTGTACTCATAGCTGTCCTGCTGTTTGGCCATCTCTGGCAAGGTATGTGGCAACTTACTTTAAGGTAAGTGTAGACGGGATATAAAAAACAGCTAATGCAGGCGGTGTGGCCTAGGCAGAGCCAGTAAGCAGGTTATATTTTGCCATTAGCTGTTCTTGCGTTTCTTTATGCGCCGGATCGAGCGGGATGCAGTCTACGGGACAAACCTGCTGGCACTGCGGCTCATCATAATGTCCGACACACTCGGTGCATTTGCTCGGTTCAATCTCGTAGATTTCTTCGCCTGGAGAGATTGCCTCGTTTGGGCATTCAGGCTCACACACGTCACAATTAATGCAGTCATCAGTGATGATTAGTGCCATGGGTACTTCCTATTTCTTGCGTGATCAAATTAGTGGTTTTTGAAGTGTGATTTAAGAGCGTCCGACACCACGGGATGAACGAACTCATCGACATTCCCACCCAATACTGCGATCTCACGAATAAGTGTCGATGAGATGTACGATAAGTGATTGTCTGGGGTCAGGAATATGCTTTCTGCTTGAGGAACTAGTCTGCGATTCATATCAGCAAGCTGAAATTCATACTCAAAGTCGGATACGGCGCGTAATCCGCGAAGGATCACGTTGCCCTCATGTTCGCGAACAAATTCGGCGAGAAGATTCTCAAAGCCAACGACTTCAATATTATCGATATGCGAGAGGACTTCTTGCGCGAGAGCAACGCGTTGCTCTAAAGGAAACAGCGGTCGCTTCTTGGGGCTAGCCGCAACAGCGATAATAATTTTGTCGAAAACACGCGTAGCGCGTTCGACGAGATTAGTGTGACCGTTGGTAATTGGATCAAACGTGCCCGGATAGATAACCGTTGTCATGCATTCGCCTCTGAGGGAAGTCATTATTAAGGGCCGCGATGAAGAGCGGCAAGTCCGCTTTTTGTGCCGGATTTAATCAAGGCTGAATAGTAAACAAATAAAGGCGTAGTGACAATGTGGTGGCAAAGACTGGGCGGGGAAAATGGGCGCTCAAGCGAGCGCCCGAAAAAGCCTAGCGCATGAAAATTGAGAAGATCAATTTATGGATGGCTGTACCGTAAGGAGGGTAAGCAAACTTGGTGCTATTAATCTTACCTTTCGCAAAAATTGGCTTTTTATGAGAGAAGGTATGAAAACCTTCTTCACCGTGATAAGCGCCCATGCCGGATTCGCCAACGCCGCCAAAATGGAGATCTTCCTGCGCAAAGTGAGAAAGTGTGTCGTTAAGACAGACGCCACCTGAGCGAACGTGATCAAGGACAAAGTTTTGTTCGTCTTTATCGTGGCCAAAGTAGTAAAGCGCCAGCGGAGAAGGTCGGTCATTTACAAAGTCGACCGCATCTTCAACTGATTTCACGCCAATGATTGGAAGTACAGGGCCAAAAATCTCATCCTGCATGCAAAGCATATCTTCTGTAGGATTCAGGACAAGATGGATCGGCATTTTACGCGTTCCGTCAGCCATGTCTTCGCCAGCGTGGTTACACATCACAACCGTTGCGCCTTTTTCTTCTGCATCTGCCACATAACTCTGCAAACGCTTGTATTGGCGATCATTAATAACGGACGTAAAGTCATTGTTATGTTTGAGCGTTGGGTACATTTCCGCAAAGTAGCGTTGGAAGCGTTCAACAAATGCTTCAATGCGATGTTCCGGGCAAAGGATATAGTCCGGTGCGATGCACGTTTGGCCTGCATTAAATGCTTTTCCGAAAACGATAGGCTTGACGGCTTCGTCTATATCGACTGTTTCCGAAATGATGGTTGGAGATTTACCGCCAAGTTCAAGCGTGACTGGAGTCAAGTTTGCAGAAGCTGCGCGCATCACGTGACGCCCTACACTCGTAGAGCCAGTAAACAGCAAATGGTTCCAAGGGATGTCTGAGAACTCGACAGCAACGTCGGCCTCTCCGTTGATCACTGCGACCAGATTCTCAGGGAATATTTTTCCGACTAATTCTTCAACATAGGCCGACGTCACGGGTGTGAATTCAGACATCTTGATCATTGTGCGATTGCCTGCGGCGAGCGCAGAGACGAGCGGCCCCAGAGAGAGTGATATGGTGTAATTCCAAGGAGCAATGATGCCGACAACGCCGAGTGGCTGATATTGCACTCGGGTGCTTGCTGGCATGAATAGCGCAGATACTTTCTTTTTGTCTGACTGCATCCAGCTCTTTAGATTTTTGATGGTGTAATCAATGGTGTGCAAGACCGGCATAATTTCGGCTAGACGGGTTTCATCTGCTGAACGGCCATCGAAATCTTCGGATATTTTCGCGATAAAGGTTTCTTGGTTATCTAGGAGGGCCTGGCGTAGTTTTTTAAGGTTCGCGATACGCTCTTCATAACTTGGCATCGGATTACGACGAAACGCCTGAAGTTGTTCTTGATAGATGTTCTTCATCTTCTTGATTTGGGACTTACTTTCAGAAATTTGAACTACGTCAGCAACCATGTTGGTTTCCTCCGGTTTTGCGGCGCCTATGCGCGCTTTTTATCTTTTGGGGACTGCAAAATATCAAATTAGAGTATATACTCTAACAAGTCAATGCGCTTGCCGGAATTATCACGTATTGGGTTTTTAGTATGTAGCCAGCGGGCTCTGAGCCTGTTGCTGTATGCGTTAGAGATAGTAAGAGTAAGGATCTACAGCGACCATAATGAAGACAAAAGAACGTATTATTCTGGAGAGTCTCGATCTGTTTAATGAGCGGGGCGAAAGGAATGTTTCAACCAATCATATCGCTGCACACCTCAATATGTCGCCTGGTAATTTGTATTACCACTTCCGCAACAAAAACGAGATTATTTATCAGATCTTCAAAAACTATGAGTTGATGGTCGATACGTACTTGCGCGTCCCAGAGGGGCGGGCCATTGAGATTGAGGATTTGCTCTCCTATCTTGACGCTGTTTTTAACGGCCTCTGGGCTTATCGATTTTTGCATCGTGATCTTGAGCATTTGCTAGATAGCGATGACAGTTTAAGAGAGGATTATCGAGCGTTTACGCTGCGCTGTGTGAATGGCATTACTGAGATCATTGCGGCGCTCGAAGAGAGTGATATCTTTGATGAGCAAACGCATGAGCAACGTCGCACCAAGGCGCTCAATGTTTGGTTAATTGTGACTAACTGGATGACCTTTCTTAAAACCATGTTTGGCGCTGATCAGGATGCGCCATCAAATCGCAATGCGATTCGGCATGGTGTGTACCAGGTTTTGGATTTTATCGTGCCGCATTTGCGTGATGCGGAGCGGCAGCAGGTCGTTGAGTTTCAGGCATCGTATTGTTTCAAGGGTTTGCTGCCGGAGTAAGTTTCAGGCATCGTATTGTTTCAAGGGTTTGCTGCCGGAGTAAGTTTAAGGCATTAGCCTTGATGCTGCGCTTCTGCTTCGTCTGAATCATCTGCCTGAAGGTACATTGAAAAGTTTCGATCCAGCGCTGTGCGCGCCTCTTTTAGTCCTGTTTTCTTAAGGCTCGAAAACAGAATGACGTCGTTGATATAGCCGTGATCTTCAAGTGCTCTCTTTACCTGCAGCATGCAGGCTTTTGCGGGGCCATATTTTAGCTTGTCTGATTTTGTCAGTAGTACGGTAGTGCTCAGCTCGCTTTTTTTACTCCAGTCCAGCAGCATGGTGTCAAACTCGGTCATGGGTTTGCGAATATCCATAATGAGAACGAGCCCCGCTAAGCTTTCTCTATTCTGGAGGTAGTCTTCAAGGTGCTTTCCCCATGCTTCTTTCATATCAAGAGATACTTTTGCATAGCCGTATCCGGGAAGGTCTACGAGTCTGACGCCGTCCACATTGAGAGCGAAAAAGTTAATTAGTTGAGTACGTCCAGGTGTTTTACTTGTGCGTGCCAGCTTTTTGTTTTGAGTGATGCTATTTATAGCCGAAGATTTGCCGGCGTTAGATCTTCCTGCGAACGCAATCTCGATGCCTGAATCGCTCGGGCAATTACTGAGCTTAGAGCCGCTCTGTAAAAAGCTTGCGCTGTTGTAGGCAAGCTGGAACTTGGGTGTGTTTTCTAGCGAATCGCTCATGCAATTTTACTCTCAGGAAGGCGTGGCTAAGGCTTTTATCAAAGGTACCTTAGTGTATAATAAGCCACGATTTTTTGCCTGATCTTTCTTGTGAGATCTTAAAGTGTCGATATACTCTTTTAAGGTCGACGCTGTTAAGGTATTTAAAGGCACTGATAGTGATTACTTCGTGTTAGTCATAGTGTTAACAAGAAGAATAAGAGTGGCGAAGCCGACTACGTGGCGAATTTTTTAAATAGAGAGCGCACAGATTATGAATAAGTTTTTGAAGGGGATGGTCATCGCTTTGGGTTTAAGCGGCTCCGCATGGGTTTCTGCGGAAGTTGTTGGTGACCCACAAGCTGGAAAGGATAAGTCTGCGGTATGCGCTGCTTGTCACGGAGCAGATGGTAATAGTGCTGCGGGGAATTTCCCGAAGCTTGCGGGACAAGGTGAGAAGTACCTTCTAAAGCAAATGTATGATCAAAAGGAAGGTCGTCGTGAGATCGTTGAAATGACGGGGCTTCTGGATAGCTGGAGTGATCAAGATATGGCGGATGTTGCAGCTTACTTCGCATCTCAGACTATCAGCATTGGTCAGGCGAAGGCCGATCTTGTTGAAGAGGGTCGTAAGCTATATCGTGCGGGCAACCCAGCTACGAATATGGCGGCATGTATTGCCTGCCACGGCCCGGCAGGAAAAGGCATGGCTGCAGCAGGCTTTCCGGCGCTTGGTGGTCAGCATGCAGATTACACGATTGCACAGCTTAAAAAATGGCGTAGTGGTGAGCGAAGCAACGATGGCGATACGCGTATGATGCGTTCGGTTGCTGCGCGTATGAATGATCGAGAAATTGAAGCGGTAGCAAGTTACATTCAAGGCTTGTCTGAATAAGCGAGCGCTTGCCTCAAGGCAAACAAAAAAAGCCGAATCTGATGATTCGGCTTTTTTTTGTCTAAGGAAATCTTGGTTGGTATGGAACTGTGACAGGGTTTTCTTGTCGTATAAGTTTAATTAAATAGTCATGTAGTCAGCTTGAGTCAGATATACCGCAGGCCTATCATCGACCAATTACCGCTTATTTTAACCTGAAGGAGCAAGCATGTTTCAGTCTCGTATTGTTGGGGGCCTTTTGTTAGCGGTCGCCATTCTCTTTAGTTCACTTACTACAGCTGCAGAAATGTGGGAGAAAGGTCGGCATTATAAAGAGTTGCCTTTTCCTGTGAAAACACGCGATGCCTCAAAGGTAGAAGTGGTTGAAGTATTTTGGTATGGCTGTCCCCACTGCTATGAATTTAACAACGATTTCCTGCCTGCTTGGGAAAAAGGTTTTGCGGCTGATGTCGATTTTCGTTTGATTCCGGCAACGTTCCCGGGTTGGGTAACGCACGCAGAAGTTTTCTTTGCCGCAGAGGAGTTAGGTAAGGTAGACGAAATGCATCAGGCGTTGTTTGATGCAATACAGTCTCAGCCCAAAAATTACCAAGAACGTGAGGATTTTGTCGAAATCTTTGCTAAGTTTGGTGTCTCTGAAGAAGAGTTTATGGCGGTTTTCGACGCGTCAGGGTTTCGTAAGATTTCTAAAGTAGAAGAGCAGGTTAAGGCAACGGGCGATCGTATCAAGGCATACCGTCTTACTGGTGTTCCGGCGTTAATCGTAAATGGGAAATACAAGATTGGCGTTCGTGATGCCGGTGGTTTTGCAAACATGATTAAGATTGCAAACTTCCTTATCGAGAAAGAGCGTGCTGCAATGCAAGCGGCTAAGTAATAAGCGCTTCTGCATCACTAAGAGGTGTAAGAAAAACTATGTATGCAGGCTTGCGTAGTCGTGTTAGACAGATTTTTACACCCTCTGATGCCTTAGTCAGAGCTTCGTCTAGCTCCGCTCCCGAGGCTCTGAACACTGTTCCTAAGGTTTCTCATGACGAGACGATTCGTCTTCTGACGTATAACATTCAGGTTGGTATATCGACTTCGTCCTATCGCCATTACGTGACGCGTAGCTGGCAGCATTTCTTACCTCACCGTAAACGCCATGAGAACCTCACTAAAATTGCACATTTGCTGCACTCATATGATGTCGTTGCACTGCAAGAGGTTGATGGCGGAAGCTTGAGAAGTGGTTTTGTTAATCAGGTAGAGTTTCTCGCCAATGAGGCGGGCTTTCCATACTGGTATCAACAGCTTAATCGTAACTTTGGGCCACTAGCGCAGCATAGTAACGGTTTGCTGAGTCGCTATCGGCCCTTGTCGGTAGAAGAGCACTCTTTGCCAGCTTTGATTCCTGGGCGCGGCGTAATTATTGCGAAATATGGTTTTGAGGATGATCCGCTGGTGTTGGTGATTTTGCACTTATCGCTAAGTGCTCAAGCTCAAAAGGCGCAGTTGTCCTTTGTGAAAGGCTTGATTGATAAGTATAAGCATCTTGTTCTGATGGGAGATATGAATACGCATGCGGAGCGTCTGTTGCAGCATGGCTGTTTAAAGGAGTTGGATTTAGTGCCTTTGCCTGGTGTGACGAATACCTTCCCTAGTTGGCGGCCGCAGAAAGATCTTGATCATATTCTGGTGAGTCGTTCTTTACGGGTAAAGCGAGCGCAAGTGTTGAGTTTCCCTGTCTCTGATCACTTGCCGATCGAGCTAGAGTTCGGTTTGCCTGAATCCTATAAAGACAGACAATAAAAAACCCGACGCTATGACTTTTCAGTACTAGGGTCGGGCTTTTCAGGAAGCAAGTAAAAAGTGTTACTTGATCTTTGCTTCTTTGTACATCACATGCTTGCGAACAACAGGATCGTACTTCTTGATCTCCATTTTTTCAGGCATGTTGCGCTTGTTTTTGTCAGTGGTGTAGAAGTGACCAGTGCCAGCGCTAGAAACTAAACGAATCTTATCTCTCATTTCGAGCTCTCCTTAAACTTTTTCGCCGCGTGCGCGAAGCTCGCTAAGGACAGTTTCGATGCCCTTCTTATCGATGATGCGCATACCTTTAGTAGATACACGTAGTTTTACAAAACGGTTTTCGCTTTCAACCCAAAAACGGTGTGATTGTAGGTTAGGCAAAAAACGACGACGAGTGGTGTTTTTTGCGTGCGAAACATTGTTACCTGTTACAGGACGCTTGCCTGTAACCTGACATACTTTAGACATACTAAAACCTTGCCTCCAATTTCTAAGTGCTCTCGTTGGGGGCACCATAGAACAAATTCAAATCTTTTGGGCTTTCTTGATCGCGGTAACGCCCACTTTCAAGAACCTTCAATACTGCCTAGCCGGCGGTTTCGAGGGAGCCCTAACCAAAGAGCCCGACTTTATACCAGAAAGGATATTTAATCGCAAAGAAAAATAGGCTCAACGTGAACATTTTACGGCTTTTCATGCTCGACGGGGTCTTCACCCATCATGATGGCGATCCACTGGGTTTCCTCTGTACTTTCAAAAGCGATTTTTAAAAGCATGGTTAGAGGTACGGATAGGAACATGCCAACAGGTCCGAACACCCAACCCCAGAAAACTAAAGATAAAAACACGACCAGTGTAGATAGTCCTAACCCTTTACCTAAAAAGCGTGGCTCGACCATGTTGCCCATGACCATGTTGGCGGCAACATAGAGCAGGGCGGTAAACAAAGCGCTGAGTGGGCCCAACTGGATGATTGCTAACAATACAGTGGGAACAGCGGCAATAATTGAGCCGATGTTTGGAACAAAGTTTAGGAAGAAAGCAAGCACCGCCCAGAGCAAGGGGTAGTCAACTCCGATAATAAGCAGCCCTAGATATATCATTGTGCCGGTGGCGAGGCTGATGACCGCTTTGATTGTCATATAGGTTTTAACGGTATCTAGAAAGCGCTGTATATGCCGCATTTGAGCGCTTTCTTCACCAAATGCTTTGTGTAACTTGTTAGGCAAAGACAGGCTCTCAAAAAGCATGAAAATCACGGTCAGGATAATCAAAAACGAATTCGACAAGACCCCCCCTAGACTACCGAGAGCGCTCATCGCGGTCTTGAAGATGCTAGAAGGATCGAAGGTGTCCATTAAACGTTGTTGCGGTATCTCGACACCCCAGCTTCCCAGAGTGGTGATCATGTGTGAGAGCGTGCCGCGCAGCTTTTCTTGATAGAGCGGTAAGTCGCTTGAAAAGGCTTTTACTGAACTACCAATAATGCTGATTAATACTATTTGAAACAGGCTGATAAAAATAACAACAGCAATGAGAGATAGCCATGCCGGTAAGCCTTTTTTCTGCATCAGTAAAAATGGAGGCGCACAAATAATGGCAAAGAACCCTGAAAGCAGGAATGTCACCATGATGGATTCAGCGGCACGCATGCCTGCAATGACAATCACGAACGCGGCAAGAACAAACAAGGTGCGAGAAGAGCTAGAGTAAGTCGACATAATAGTGCTTTAAATGGACGGTTTATATGACTATAGCGAGGCTGAGGTTTTTTGTCATAAACAATGGCCTTTAAAGTGTGGCATATTTGATATGCTTGGTTTTAATGCCCCGCTTCGCTAACTAGCGATTCATCTTAATTAAAGGTCTTGTATGTATCAGCTTTATTACTACCCGAATAATGCGAGCTTGGCGCCGCACTTTCTGCTTAAGCATATGGGTTTGGAGCATCAGCTGATCAAGGTCGATCGTGCGTCTAATTGGCATAAATCCACAGACTATTTGAAGCTCAATCCTGCGGGTAGAATTCCAGCGCTTGTGATTGATGGTCAAGCGATGTTTGAGAGTGCGGCTATTTGTGTGCATTTGTGCGAATTGCACCCCGAGCATGGTTTGATACCTGCAGTAGGGACGTATGCAAGGGCGGAGTTCTTCCAATGGATAATGTATCTAACAAATACGCTGCAAGCCGAATTAATGGTGCGTTACTATCCGGAGCGGCACATTAAAGATCCTACTTTGGTAGATGGCGTGATTGCCGCGCAGGACGAGCGTATCGTAGAGGCTTTAGAGGTGATTAATCAACGCCTGGAGAAGCAGCCTTATCTTTGCGGAGATGCATTGACAGCATGCGACTATTTTTTGTTTATGCTGTGCGAATGGTCTCTAGTCCTTACCCGTTCGCCAGTGACATTTTCAGCGCTTTCGGCGTATTTACAAAAACTTAGCCAGAACGAAACCATTAAAACAGTTTGCGAGATCGAAGGAATTGACCTGTCAGTATTTCACTGAGCTCTTATTTTCGTTTTGCGATAAAACCAAAAAAGCCCGATACAAGCACCACTAATATGTCCCAAAAGAAAGCAAAGTAGTACTTGAACGGATTGCCCTCAGCGCTTACCAGATGTTCTTGCCCCATTTGTCGATAACTATATGCCTCTCCGGTGATGTCTTGGAAGAGCAATACGCTGAATACGATAAAAAAGAAGCGGGCTAACCATTGCTCGGTTTTATCGACTTTTGGAAGCGTCACTTAGGGTATCCTTCAATATGGCTTCATGCTGGCTGATGAATAGTGATACATCATTCGCTGATTTATTTGGCGCTTCCTC
>NZ_LWFU01000353.1:0-8265 GCF_001635135.1 Oleiphilus sp. HI0080 | reverse complement strand
CGGCGGGAGACGTGCTCGCTGAGATCGTTAAGCCGAACGATCAAACCATTACACCCATCACCACGAAGGCCGCCGGAAAGTTTTTCGCACGAGAAAACCGGCGTTTTGCTATTGCTGGTATGGATATTGGTAAGGTGGCTGGGCCTGATGCGTTTCGCGAAGGGCCGCTGCTTGGCGCATAGCTTTTGGCATTATCGGGTTTGGCTTCGGTAAACGGGCTAAATCGAAGAATCTGGCTAAACTTTAGGGGCATATAAGAAAACTAGAGAGAGCTTTAGTGTCTGCATACCATCGTCATGTCGCTCGTCGATCCATCTCCAAAATCATTTTAGCGGTTGTATTACTGCTATGTGCACAGGTGCTGTGGTCGGCAGAAAACACCTTAAAAGATGGGGCAGATTCACCCTTGCCTATGGCATTCGACTATTTCGAAGACCCTTATCATCTTTATACCTTCGAGCAGATACAAGCCTTGCCTGAGGATCGATGGTCCAAAGCCATGCCGGGGCAAGGGAGCTTTGGTTTTACGAGTTCCCAGTATTGGATAAAAACGCTCATCAGCAACAAAACTGCGAATACCCAGAACATGGTCTTGGAGGTCGATTATCTATTACTTGATGATGTGGTCTTCAAAGCAACGACCTCAGATGGAAGAGTGCTTGATTTAGCAACCGGTGATAGCCGGAACTTTTACCCTAGGCATATTGATCATCCAAGCATTTTGTTCAACTTTCAGTTAGAGAGTAATCAGGATATTTCGGTTATTTCCCGAGTCAAAACCCAGGGCTCGATGTTGCTGCCCCTGTATCTTTGGACAGAGAAATCCTTCTTTGAGTCTGCTGCAAGCGAACAGAAAATCCACTTTTTTTACTATGGCGCTTTAGCCGTCATCTTGCTTTTGAATCTAGCGGTATTTTTTACACTGCGTGAAAGATTGTATTTGTATTACGCGTTAGCCGTTTTTGGCTACCTAGTATTTTTTGCGAGCAGTCGAGGCTTTATTCATCAGATGGTGTTGCCTCATGCACCCGATTTGAACAGTCGATTGTTCCTTATGTCGATGCCCTTTCTTGCTTTGTTCTCTTTGCTTTTTGCGCGCAGCTTTATGCGAACCTATCGTGGCACTCCGATGTTGGATAAAGCCATTTTGGTGATGGTCGGTTTTGAGATCTTTGATCTCGGCGTATCCATGTTTATGGGCTACGACTTTTCAGTGCGTGTATCGGCCATTGGTGGTGTTTTGCTTTTTGCGGTACTTGTTTTTGCTGGGCCAATCAGTTGGTTTAAAGGTAAGCGATCCGGTATTTACTTCACTATTGCGTGGGTTCCCCTGACGCTAGGGTTTGCCATTACAACGGGCAGGAGTACCGGCGCACTACCGAACAATTTTTGGACAGAATATGCAATGCAGATCGGGTCGGGCATTGAAGCTTTGGTGCTAACGTTGGCGCTTGCGGATCGACTTTATCGAGAAAGAGAAAAGAAAATACGTGCTCAAGCGCAGAGTCTCGACACGGCAAAAGAGCGAAATCGAACTCAGATTTTGTTAGCGCAGACAATGTCTCGGGACCCCGTAACCCAGCTTCTAAATCGCAATCGTTTCGAGTGGCTGGTGCGGAATACCTTGATGGAAAATCCAGAAAAACGCTACTTTGTTGCGGCCTTGAACATGTCGCGCATTGACGATATTACGCGGACGCTGGGCTTATCAAGCAGTGAGAGATTGCTCCGACAAATTGCTCGTAGCCTCCAAAACGATACGCAAGCATTGCAGGGGGTCGTGAATGCAAAGCTTGAGGACGGTCATGAAGAGGGACTGTTTCAGATAGCGGGAGTGACCTTTGGAGTGCTGGTCGACCAGGACGCATTTGAGGCGTCACCGGAAGGGTTTTATGAAGTTCTGCGCAAACTCAGCGCTCCGATTGCATTTGAAGGACTGAGCCTTGAGTTGTCACCGCGTTTTGGTAGTGCGTTATTTCCAAAGCATGGAACGGACCCCGCCAAGTTAATTCGCAATGCGCTGATCGCGATGGAATCGCCGAACCCAAAAAGTGGTTTGATGGGGGTATATCACGGTGACTTCGATGTATACGATGAGAGTCGCTTAACACTGCTTACGGAGCTTAGGCAGGCTATTCATGACGATACGCTAGCGCTCGCATTTCAACCCAAACTCGCGATGCAGACATCTAAAGTCACGGGAATGGAGGCCTTGCTGCGTTGGACGCACCCTAAACTTGGGTTTGTTCCGCCAGACAAATTCATCCCGCTTGCCGAGCAAACCGGACTCATTGATTTGATAACGCAGTGGGTGTTTCGGAGCGTCGTCGAGCGAATGTTAGAGCTCCGTGCCAAAGGATATGTCGGCACCATGTCGATCAATATTTCTGCGCGCAACTTACATAATCCACATTTTGCAGAGCAGCTCTCTCAGATACTCGACAACACCGCACTCAGTGCAGATATGTTTTATCTGGAATTGACGGAGACTGCGGCGATGGAAGACCCGGTATTGGGTATTACAGCTTTGCAAACGCTCGTTGATAAAGGTTTTAAAATTGCCATAGATGATTTTGGCGCCGGTTATTCCTCCCTCTCTTATTTGCAACGCCTCCCGGCTTCCGAATTGAAGCTCGATCGCTCTCTGATTGTTGATGTTTGCGAGAGTAAGAGTTCATTGATGATTGTGAAGACGTTTGTCGACATGGCGCATGCGCTTAATCTTGAGTTGGTTGCAGAAGGCGTTGAGGATGAACAAACGGCTAACTCCCTGCGGGACTTAAATTGCGATCGTTTTCAGGGTTATTGGATTGCGCGTCCAATGCCATTTGATGATATGCAGCTATGGTTGTCAGAACATGAGGCCCTAGCGCTAGGCTAGGCTTCTCCAAAAAAGGACTCTTCATGGTGCGTAATGCACTCTGATGACGCATTTATCCGGTTCTCCATTGTTTTGTCATATGTAAGTGACTGAAACATATAGGTTTCATAAGTTGGTATCGAATTTGAATGTAAAACCTCAAAGTGAATACGATTAGAGTCGTAAAATAAATCTTGCAGCTCGAGAATGACCTCGGGCCTGCATCAGGCAAAGAAGCCTCCGCAATCAGATATGTGTTCTGGTTATGGAGGTTTTTTTTTGCCCTTAGAACATTGGTGGAGACTGAAGAATGCAATCATCAAATATGAAAATTGTTGTCGTTGGGAATGGGATGGTTGGCCATCACTTTGTTGATCAGCTCATGGAGCAGCACGATGGTTTTGATCTTACTGTGTTATCTGAAGAGCCGCGATTGGCCTACGATCGGGTGCATCTTTCAGAGTATTTTAGCGGTAAGTCGGCGGATGATTTGGCCTTAACCACCCCGGAGCAATACACCAAACAGGGCGTGAAATTCTTTACTGATGCGCGCGTCAGCAAGATTGACCGTGATGCAAAGCGAGTTGAAACCGCAGATGGTCAATGCTTTGAATATGACAAGCTGGTGCTCGCTACGGGCTCTTATCCTTTTGTTCCTCCTATCCCGGGCAATGATCAAGAGCACTGTCTGGTATACCGCACAATAGAAGATCTTGAACGCATAGAGGCTTCATCCAAGCAAAGTAAGGTGGGTGTTGTTGTCGGTGGCGGATTACTTGGCTTGGAGGCGGCAAATGCCCTGAAGGAAGCGGGCCTTGAAACCCACGTCGTCGAGTTTGCTCCTCAGCTTATGGCGGTTCAGGTAGACCAAGGTGGCGGTCGTTTACTTAAATCAAAAATTGAATCGTTGGGCGTTCAAGTACACACCCAGAAAGCGACTCAAGAAATTACTGCGGGTGAAAACTGCCGTTATCGTATGTGTTTTGCGGATGGTGATCACCTTGAGACAGACATGATTCTATTTTCCGCAGGCATTCGTCCTCAAGACGCGCTTGCACGTGAGTTTGGCCTTGAGCTTGGTGAAAGAGGCGGGATTGTCGTGAACAACCAATGCCTTACCTCAGATCCGGATATCTATGCCATCGGAGAATGTGCGCTCTGGAATAACTTCATTTTTGGTCTGGTTGCGCCGGGTTACACGATGGCGCGTGCGGCGGTAAGTCATATTACGGGCGGCGACCTTGCATTTGAAGGTGCGGATATGAGTACCAAGCTGAAATTGATGGGCGTTGATGTTGGCTCTATCGGCGACGCGCACTGTCGGACCGAAGGGGCCCAGTCGTATATTTATGAAAATCAGCCTGAAGAAGTATACAAAAAGATTGTTGTTGATGCCGAAGGCAAAAAGCTTCTCGGTGCTGTACTGGTAGGCGATAACGCGGATTACGATACGCTTTTGCAGTACGCGCTTAATGGTATTGATTTGCCTGATGCGCCTGAAAGCCTCATTTTGCCAAGTTCTGATGCTGCGCCGGCTCTGGGTGCAGACGCCCTGCCTGATACGGCTACCGTTTGTTCTTGTCATAATGTTTCGAAGGGCGACATTGTTGAGGCTATCGACGCGGGTAGTTGCGATTTGCCTGCAATCAAGGCTTGCACCAAGGCAAGTACAGGTTGTGGTGGTTGTTCCGCACTACTGAAAAATGTGTTCGACGCTGAGCTTGAGAAGCGCGGCGTTGAAGTTAAAAAAGACATTTGCGAGCACTTCGCTTACTCACGCCAAGAACTGTTCCATCTTATTAAAGTCGGGCAAATCAAGACCTTCGAAGCGCTTATTCATGCTCATGGCAAAGGCAGTCTTGGTTGTGAGATTTGTAAGCCAGCAGTGGGCTCAATACTCGCTTCGGTTTGGAATGATTTTGTTTTGTCCAAAGATCATGTGAGCTTGCAGGACACAAACGATACGTATCTGGCAAACATGCAGAAAGACGGAACCTACTCGATTGTCCCGCGTATTGCAGGTGGAGAGATTACCCCTGACAAGCTTATCGTGCTTGGCCAGGTTGCGAAGAAATATAAGCTCTACACCAAGATTACTGGCGGACAGCGTGTTGATTTGTTCGGCGCTCGCGTCGAGCAATTGCCTCCAATTTGGGAAGAGCTCATCGCTGCCGGTTTTGAAACCGGTCACGCATATGCGAAATCCTTGCGAACGGTTAAGTCCTGTGTTGGCAGCACTTGGTGTCGCTTCGGTGTTCAGGATTCTGTTACCGCGGCCATCGATATCGAAAATCGTTATAAGGGTCTTCGTGCTCCGCACAAAGTCAAAATGGCTGTCTCAGGTTGCACCCGAGAATGTGCTGAAGCGCAGGGTAAAGATATTGGGGTCATTGCGACGGATAAGGGATGGAACCTCTATGTTTGCGGTAATGGCGGGATGAAACCGCGTCATGCAGACCTGTTTGCGACGGACTTGGACACCGAAACCCTCATTAAATACATCGATCGCGTTTTGATGTTTTATGTTCGAACAGCCGATCGTCTGCAGCGTACCTCCGTTTGGATGGACAATCTGGAAGGCGGGCTGGAATACCTCAAACAGGTCGTCATTGAAGATTCGTTGGGGATTGCTCAAGAGCTTGAAGCGCAAATGCAGCATATTGTGGATAGCTATGAGTGTGAGTGGAAGCTTGCGGTTGAAAAACAGGATTCGCGTAAGCGTTTTAGACAGTTTGTGAACAGCGACAAAACGGATCCAAACATTGTGTTTGTTGAAGAGCGTGACCAGATACGTCCAGCACGAGCGGACGAGAAAATCATTGCCAGCGACGCGCTTTCGGAAGATGAACACGCAGAAACTGAGTTGGTATAGGGGTAGAAAAATGAAAGAAGTCGATCGTTGGATCCCAATTTGTGAAGTAGAAGACTTGGTAGATAACTCGGGTGTTTGTGCTTTGGTAGACGAGCAGCAGGTCGCTATTTTCAAGATAAGTACGAGTAGTGAATCTCAGGTGTTTGCCGTTAGCAATTGGGACCCGTTTGGTCAGGCAAACGTCTTGTATCGAGGCTTAGTTGCATCGGTAAATTCGGATAATGATGAGCAAAAATTTGTGCTTGCCTCGCCGCTTTATAAGCAGCGCTACTGTTTGGCGACAGGGGAATGTCTTGATGATGAGAGTAAGATGATTAGCGCTTACCCCACCCGCATTGTTGGTAATACCGTGCAACTTGGTATGGTTGGCTAGGTTATGTCTGGCTTGCAGAGAATCCCGACGATCAATAGCGGCAGCTCGCATGGCTTAGAGTCAAACGCACTGGCCTCAAGTACGTTAAAACAAAGCACCTGCCCTTACTGTGGTGTGGGTTGTGGCGTGGATGTGCAATTGAGTGGCTCTGTAGGCCAACCGCAGCCAGTTGCCGTCTCCGGAACGCCTGAGCACCCTGCTAATTTTGGCCGTCTTTGCATTAAGGGCAGTAAATTACTCGATACTCTGGAGCAAAACCAGCGGCTTGTTACGCCGCAGGTAGACGGCCTAGATGCGAGTTGGGAGCAGGCCGCGCATGAAGTTGCGCATCGTTTTAGCAAGATTATAAAAGAGCATGGACCCAATTCGGTTGCGCTTTATGTGTCAGGGCAACTGCTGACCGAAGACTATTATGTCGCGAACAAGCTCATGAAAGGGTATATCGGATCAGCCAACATCGATACAAACTCTCGTTTGTGTATGTCATCTGCGGTTGCAGCTCAAAAACGTGCGTTTGGTAGTGACGCCGTACCCTGTAGTTACGAGGATCTAGAACTCAGCGAGTTAATTGTGTTTGTTGGTTCGAATGCCGCTTGGACTCATCCAGTGTTATTTCAGCGAGTTGAACGAGCCAAGCAGCTAAACCCGGGTTTGAAAGTTGTTATTATCGATCCGCGCAATACCGCTACTTGCGAGCTAGGAGATCTACACCTACCGATTAAGGCAGGTACCGACGTGGCTCTCTTCAATGGATTGTTGAATTATCTAAGTGAGAATGGTGGATTAGATTCTCGTTTTCTCGAGAGTAGTGTTGCCGGATTTGATAATGCGTTGAAGCAGGCCAGAGAATGGACAGTAGAGCGCACCGCACAGGTGTGTGATCTCGCCGCCGATCGATTGGAGCAGTTTTATACTTGGTTCTGCGCTAGTCAGACAGCCATGAGCTTCTATTCAATGGGAGTGAACCAGTCAAGTTCTGGAGTCGACAAGGCAAACAGTATTATAAATTGTCATTTGGCGAGCGGGAAAATAGGTAAGCCCGGTAGCGCTCCGTTTTCAATAACCGGGCAACCAAATGCGATGGGGGGCCGCGAAGTGGGTGGGCTGTCTAACTTACTCGCTGCGCATATGGATATTGATAATGAACAGCATCGGGATATCGTTCAGGAATACTGGAACTCCCCCACGCTCTCTGAGCAGGCGGGCCATAAAGCCGTTGAGCTGTTTGATGCAATCGAATCCGGAGAAGTGAAAGCCGTCTGGATTATGGCAACGAATCCGTTGGTAAGCATGCCAAACCGCAATCGAATTGAGCGCGCCCTTAAAAAGTGTGCGTGTGTAGTGGTCTCTGATTATGTCGCGTCGAACGATACGCTTGCTTATGCGGATATAAAACTTCCAGCCACCGCGTGGTCGGAAAAAGACGGAACAGTGACAAATTCCGATAGAACTATCTCACGCCAACGTGCTTTTTTGCCTGCTTTAGGAGAGGCGCGTCATGACTGGAAAATCATCTGTGATGTGGCCCAGAGAATGGGGTATTCCGGGTTCGATTTTCAGAGTAGCCATGAGGTTTTTGTGGAGTATGCCGGGCTGACCGGTTACCGAAACGGTCGTGGTGAGAATGAGAGTCAACGAGACTTGGACTTGTCAGGTCTTGCGCAGCTTAGTCGCGCGCAATTTGATCGTATGAAGCCTGTGCAATGGCCAGTAAACAGCACGAATCCGAACGGTACGAAACGTCTATTTACAGACCAAGCGTTTTATACCCCCACGGGAAAGGCTAACTGTATAGCGGTCGACTTCAAGATCCCGACTCAAGTGACTTCTGATGCATACCCTTTCGTTCTGAACAGTGGCCGCCTCAGAGATCAGTGGCATACCATGACCCGCTCTGGCTCAAGCTCTGCCTTGAGCCAGCATAGTCCGGAGTCTTTTTTAGCGATTCATGCCGAGGATGCTCAAGCGCTGGATCTGAAAGATGGTGACCTCGTATCACTGAGTTCGGCTGTTTCGACGCAAACTAGCCAGCAAGTAGTTCTGCCCATTCAGATTGACAGCGCTCAGCGGCGTGGAGAGTTATTTGCGCCAATTCACTGGGGAAAACAATGGTCTTCTTCTGCCTCAATCGCTTATTTGTATAGTGATGCGCGAGACGCG
>NZ_LWFU01000352.1:0-9685 GCF_001635135.1 Oleiphilus sp. HI0080 | reverse complement strand
TCGAGAAATTTTTGAATTAAGGCAGACCTTTAACTCGGTAATGGAAGAGTTGCTCGCTACCACTTTTGTAAAAGAGCGAGTAGAAGGTGTTATAGATTCGCTTGGCGAGATGCTCGTCGTGTACGATCTTCAAGGCGAACTAGTAATGGCAAACACAGCCTTCGCCTCGCTCTGTTTTGAGTCCGGCACTAGCCCTGAGGCAAGCCGCGAGAATATCTTTCCAGACGACTTTGTGGTGCCACGAGCTAGCAATTCTCCGACAATCATGAAGCACCATAATCAAGGCGACAATCACATTCGACACGTCAGTTGGATGCGGACGCTTTATACAGATACAGACGATAACATCATCGGCATTGTGTTGACCGGAGTAGACCTAACCGAGGTCATCGAACTCCAGCAAGAACTCTCACTTAAGAACCAAGCCATTGATGAAGCACAAACACCCATTATTATTGCAAACGCGACCGAACAAGGCTTTCCAATTTCTTATGTCAATCGCGCCTTCGAGCATCAGACCGGCTATACATTCGACGAAGTAAAAGATACCAGCTGCAAGTTCCTTCAAGGCGAAAACACTGACCCGAAAGAGGTTGAAAAGATCTCTAAAGCACTCAGAGAACTCAGGCCCGTGACCACCACAATCCTTAACTACCGGAAGGATGGTTCTGAGTTTTACAACCGTTTATCGCTCACCCCGATTCGCGACCTTGATGGCGAGGTAACACACTTTTTGGGATTACAATCAGACATCACAGATCAAGAGCGAACACAGCAATACTTAGAGCAAGCACGAATAAAAGCGGAGGACTCTGCCAAATTAAAAGCCGAGTTTTTAGCTAGTATGAGTCATGAGATTCGCACGCCAATGAACGGCATTTTGGGCATGCTCGGGCTGCTTGAATCGACAACACTAAATAAAGAGCAAGACCAACATGTGCGGTTAGCCAAATCGAGCGCCGATGCATTACTCGTCTTGATCAATGACATACTCGATTTTTCCAAGATCGAAGCAGGCAAGCTCTCTTTGGAGCAGGTAGGCTTTGATATCGGAAATTTGGTTGCCGATATTGCAAGCAGCGTTGCCTGCGTTGCCGAAGACAAGCAGCTAGAGATTGTGCTCGACATCTCCGATGTCTCTGATCGTGGCATAGTTGGTGACCCGGGCAGAACCCGCCAGATACTCAATAACCTTATTGGTAACGCGATTAAGTTTACCAATCATGGCCATGTGCTTATTTCAGCCACAACAAGCGTGAATGAAGATGGCAAATGTATCTGTGAAATAACAATAAAAGACACCGGCGTTGGCATCCCCAAAGATCGAGTTAATGTGATTTTTGATGCCTTCTCCCAAGTTGACGCATCTACAACCCGTAAATTTGGCGGAACCGGTTTGGGGCTAACGATCTGTAAACAGCTCGCCGAATTATTGGACGGCGATATAACTGTTACCAGTGAGATTGGGAGGGGGAGTGAGTTTACCTTCAAGTTCGCCGCTGAGCTTGCGAAGAGCCAGCCAAAAGCGGCCGAGCATAGCGAATTTTCAGAGATTTCGGTTGCTCACCTTGATGCGACGGCACCTTGCCTCGAAAGCGTAAAGCGACAGCTCGGCAAATGGGGGGTTGAATCATCGCAATTCTGCGAGCCAGACTCACTCTTATCTGAAATTCGCTCTAAACACTTTGATATCGTGTTAATAAGCGCTGGGATACCGGCGCTAGATGCAAATGAGTTTAGCGCTGAAATCAGAGAGCACTCATGCAACCCGGCGATCAAGTTATGCCTACTTACTCGCCTTTCAGACCTACAAAATGGGACAGATCTAAGCACCATGCCGGTGGATGGTTATTTCCCTAAGCCCGTCACGCCTAACGAGCTGCGCGACGCACTCTTAACTTTAAGCTCGAACAGAAGCGAAGCCGACCCGAAACAAGAAGAACCTTCAGACATCCCAAAGAACTACAAAGGTCTGCATGCCTTACTGGTCGAAGATAATCCTATCAACCAAGTATTGGCTGTTACATTGCTCGAAGACCTTGGGCTTGATGTTAAAGTGGCAAATCATGGCAAGGAAGCCATTGAAACGTTAAAAAAGGATGCGCCTTATCATTTGGTGTTCATGGATTGCCAAATGCCAGAAATGGATGGGTATGAGGCAACGAGGCACATCCGTAATGGAGAATGTGGAACCTCTAATCAAAATATCCCAATCATTGCCATGACAGCAAACGCAATCGCAGGTGATCGAGAGAAATGTCTTGATGCCGGGATGTCTGACTACATCAGCAAGCCAATAGACACACAGATTTTAGAGCAAAAAGTTGCCTATTGGGCCAATGAGGCTGGAGAGAATCGAGAAGATGAAGCATCGAAAGATAAATCACTATCTCACCACCCTGTTGATATAGAGAAAACCGAAGACACTCAACGAGAAACAAAGCCCACGCAAAGCAAAGAAGAGCGAAGCGATATGAGTAATAGCAATGAGAAAGCAGTGCCGACAGAGGTATGGGATAAAGCGGCTGCACTGGAGCGCACCATTGGACGCGAGGATTTGCTTTGTCGCGTCATCGACGCATACCTTGCAGACACTCCACCGCATGTAGAGCAGCTTTCAAACGCAGTGGAAGATAAAGATATGGAGCAGATCTCGTACTTGGCGCATACAATCAAAGGTGCAAGTCTCAACATCAGCGCTGCGCAGGTAAGCAAGCTCGCGCAACAGCTTGAAACAGATGCTAAGGAGGGCCGTTCAGACCGCTTTTCATCCATACTCCCACAACTACAACAGGAAAGTGAGCAACTATTTCTTTTGCTTCGTGAATATACGGCGCTTAAAGCTTCCTGATCCTAAAAAGCGCAATCAGGTTCGCATTTATTCACGACTACTAACGATAGAATATTGCGCTTTGTACGAACTATGATGGATCATTGATGAAGCTTGCCACTGTCCAATGCTTGCGAACTTTTCTCTTACTTTGTTCTCTATCTGCTTTTGTCATTCCGAGCGCCCTTGCCGAACAGTCTAATTCTTTTGGTCTCGGAGCAACCTACCATTCGGGCATTTATTACGGCCAAGATGGTTATGTCGAGCCCTACCCTCTTATAGATGCGAGCTTCGGTGACTTTTTTATTAAAGACAAAGTCGTTGGATGGACCGGTTATCGAGGTGAGAATATTGAGGTCGCGCTGATTGCATCTCAAAACGATTTTTATTTAGACGTAAACGACATTAGCGAAGAGAGTAAAGATATCTACGTCGGCATAGAAAACCGGGATAAAGCAGTAGAAGCAGGCTTTCTATACACTTATTTCTCTCCAGTTGGAGATATCACGTGGGAATATTACAAAGATTTCTCCGGAAAGCATGGTGGCATGCACAACACCCTAAGACTCGCTCGCCCTAGCGGAAACCCGAACAGACTAAGCATCACGCCCAGCATCTTTGTTCATTACTATAGCTCCGCATTTAATGACTACTACTACGGCATATCGGGCGCAGATAACGACCGAGGTCTAGCAATCGTGCAAGCCAACGGCAGGCCGGATATCGACGAAGTTGAATTTGCCGAATTTCGCCCTCTGTTTGAAGGAGCTAATAGTGGTCATTTGGGTGTCGACATATGGATCAAAAAGGCCTACACGCCCAATTTAATTGGCGTTGCATATGCCGCTTGGGAAGAAGTTCTCGGTGAGGTAAATAACTCTTCATTAGTCGAAGACACTGCGCGTTATACGTTTCGTCTCGGTGTTGAGTACCGGCTCTAGGATTTTGATAGTGCTTTCGATAGTGCTTTTGAAAGTTATCACTGCTTAAACTAAAAAACGAAGGGCAACCCTTCGTTTTTTAGTTAGATCATCAAAAGAAACTAACGCATCTTTTCGGATACTTCCGCGATTACGCCCCTCAACCATTTGTGGCCTGCATTGTGCTGAAGTAAAGGGCTCCAAGCCATTTTCAGTTCAAAATCCGGAATTTCAAACGGGGGCGTTTTCACGACTAGTTTAGCACTCTCACTTTTTAGATTTGCCGCTCGCGTTGGTAGTGTCGCAATCAGATCTGGTTGCTGAGCTAACAACATCGCCACCTGATAATGACGCGTGAACACGCGAATATTGCGCTTACCGCCAATTTTATTTAAAGCTTCGTCAACCCAGCCCAAGCGTTGCACGTCCTGCGGGTTTATCCCAACACCTACACCAAATCCCGTCTTGCTGACCCATATATGAGACGCGCCTTTGTAAGCATCAAGATCAAAGTTCTCGAGCACCGGATTTTCGGGTGACATCAAGCAAGAGAAACTGTCACCCCAGATCGTTTTAGAATGGAATGACTGGGGTAGCGTATCAAAGCGATTGATCGCCATGTCAACTCTACCCTGCTCTACATCTTCAAAAGACACATCGCTCGGAGTCAGGACATCAAGGGTAACAAGCGGCGCCTGACGACGAACTTCACTTAGCACTTCAGGAATAAGCGTCGACTCGGCATAGTCGCTTGCCATAATACGAAACACGCGTTCAGATTGAAGGTCAAAACTGCGTTCAGGCTGAACGACGCGTTCGACTTTAGATAGGATCTCGCGGACCTGAGGCTTCAGTGTTAACGCAAGCTCTGTTGGTGCCATACCATCACTGGTTCTAACGAGAAGAGGGTCATTAAATAAGTTACGAAGCCTTTTTAACCCGTTGCTCATTGCTGGCTGAGTGATGCCAAGGTGATTGGCTGCTTTCGTCACGTTTTGCTCTCGCAAAAGGACATCCAGATGAACTAATAAGTTCAGATCAATCCGCGCTATATCCATAATAAACCTTTGAAATACTATTCGCGGAAAGTATACCTCGTCGTAAAAAAATAGATAGTAGCTATGGGGCAAAAAGTCACTGGAGGCCAGACTAGGCCTGAATCTGACCTCCAGATATCACGTCATATAGATTCAAACTTCGTGGTAAATTTCGCTTCCTTCCTGCTTAAACTTGTCCGACATTTCGTCCATGCCCTGCTTGGCTTGCTCAAGTGCCTTGGCTTCTTGCTCATCGGCGTAATCTCTAACATCTTGTGAGATTTTCATCGAACAAAACTTAGGACCACACATGGAGCAAAAATGCGCGACCTTGGCAGAGTCTTTTGGTAGCGTTTCATCGTGATACGCTCGAGCCGTGTCTGGGTCAATCGCCAAATTAAACTGATCCTCCCAACGGAATTCAAAACGCGCTTTACTCATGGCGTTGTCATGAATCTGCGCCCCTGGATGCCCCTTGGCTAAATCAGCCGCATGTGCCGCGATCTTATAAGTGATCAATCCTTGTTTCACGTCATCTTTATTCGGCAAACCCAAATGCTCTTTTGGTGTCACGTAACACAGCATAGCGCAACCGTACCAACCAATGAGTGCTGCACCAATACCGGATGTAAAGTGGTCATAGCCCGGTGCAATATCAGTAGTCAGTGGCCCAAGTGTATAGAACGGGGCCTCTCCACAATGCTCAAGTTGCTCTTCCATGTTTTCTTTAATCATGTGCATAGGCACATGCCCGGGGCCCTCAATGAAGGTTTGCACGTCGTGCTTCCATGCAATCTTGGTTAACTCACCCAGCGTGCGTAGCTCAGAAAACTGTGCCTCATCATTCGCATCCGCAATCGAACCTGGCCGTAAACCGTCACCCAGAGAGAAGCACACATCGTAGGCCTTCATGATCTCGCAGATCTCTTCGAAATGCGTATAAAGGAAGTTCTCTTTATGATGCGCAAGGCACCACTTAGCCATGATGGAACCTCCTCGACTCACAATCCCTGTCACACGCTTTGCCGTCATTGGCACGTAACGCAGCAACACGCCAGCGTGGATCGTGAAGTAATCAACGCCCTGCTCTGCCTGCTCAATCAGCGTATCGCGATAAAGCTCCCACGTAAGGTCTTCAGCAATTCCGCCGCATTTTTCTAACGCTTGGTAAATTGGCACTGTACCAATCGGTACTGACGAATTACGAATAATCCACTCACGCGTTTCATGGATGTTCTCGCCGGTGCTCAAATCCATTACGGTATCTGCGCCCCATCGAGTCGACCAAACTGTTTTCTCGACCTCTTCCTGAATGGATGATGTCACCGCTGAGTTGCCAATATTCGCGTTCACTTTTGTACGAAAGTTACGACCAATAATCATTGGCTCTGTTTCAGGGTGGTTAATGTTGTTTGGAATTACCGCCCGGCCGCGTGCGACTTCATCTCGAACAAATTCAGGTGTAATAATCTTTGGAATCGATGCGCCAAAGCTTTGTCCCGGATGTTGCTGTGCAATGGCCTGGTCTAGCTCATGCTCTTGTAAAGCGAGGTTTTCACGAATCGCAATGTATTCCATTTCTGGTGTAATAATCCCTTTACGCGCGTAGTGCATTTGCGAGACATTTTGGCCTGCTTTTGCCTTGCGCGGCTGACGCTTGTATTCAAAGCGGAGGCCTTCTAGCGTCAGGTTTTGATCACGAACATTTGCATACTCAGAGCTAAAGCCTTCAAGTAACTCTGTATCATTACGCTCAAGAATCCACTTTTCTCTTAAGGGACTTAATCCAAGCCGTACATCAATTTCTTTATTCGGGTCGGTATAAGGGCCAGAGGTATCGTAAACACGAACAGGCGCATTTGGCTCTTCCGTACCGTCCTGCAACTTAGTTGGCGTCAACGCTATTTCACGCATCGCAACCTGAATATCGTCACGACTGCCTTTGACATAGATCTTTGTAGAAGCAGGAAAAGGCGTAGTCGAAAGCTCGTCTACTTTTGCGGTTTTACTGATGTTTGCGTCGGTGATTTTTGCCGCTTTGGCCGGGCTTTGTGATTGTTCGCTCATGCGCACTCCGTGTTGAGGTAGAGTACAGTGCGGGCGAATTACGAGAGGTAGAAATCGAAGCAAGCACACTGTTCCCTACGCTGGTATTAACCATATCAGGTTCAACGGGTCCTGCCTTTTGCACTAATAGCTCGATAGGCTGGCAGTCTCAGCTTTTATACGACCAAAAGCTCCCCGACAGATTGATAGAGTGTATGCCTGCATAACTAAGAACGCAATTACCAAAACGAAAAACGGAGCCGAAGCTCCGATAAACTGAAAACGACAATGACAAGGACAAGGACAAGGACAAGGACAAGGACAATCCAAATTATGAATCGCGCCACGCTCTGTTAAACGAGTTCAGCAGTGGCTCCATCAAATACTGCGCTGGGGTCGAGTTGCCCGTAATGATCATTACTTCTGTCGGCATCCCTGGCTGAATTGTTTGTAAGCCTCCTTTACTATCTAGCTGTTCATGGTCATTTCCAATAAAGCCATGAAGCTCTATTCGAGCAACATAATACTGTGTTTGCGCTCGCTCATCCTCAAACACATCGGCCGAAATAGACTCAACCAACCCTTCAAGCTCTGGCATCTCATGCTGCTTGAAAGACGATAGCCGAACCCGCGCATTCATTCCTTTGTAAACCTTGTCTACGTCAGTCGGAGAAATACGTGATTCAACAATAAGCGTTTCTCGAACCGGTACGACCTCCATGATCAAATCCCCCGGCCTCACTACCGCGCCAAGCGTCTGAACCTTCAAACCAGTTACAGTGCCATCAACAGGCGCCCTTATATCTACGCGCCTTAAAATATTTGCAGAGGTAGCCAACTGCTCGCGTATATCTTTCAAGCTAAACTGTATATCGCGCAACTCTGTTGCTGCTTGTTCCTGGAAACGCTGCTGCGCTTGCAGCCGTTCTAACTCCACTTCTCCGATTTTTACCTGAACCTCTGCCTGTTGTGCTTCGGTTTTAGCAATAATGCCTCTAAGTTCAGCTGCCTCGCTTTGAATCTCTAAAAAACGCAGTTTGTTGGCAAGCTTCTTTTCAACCATGCCTTTCCAAGATTCGATCTCATCTTCCATGAACCCAAGTTGCGCGACTTTTGCCTGACGTTCACGCTCTAAACCTAGGCTTTGCTGTTTGAGTTGCGATAGGCGCTTATCAGCAATGGCGATTTCACTTTCTAGGTTATTTAATGCCAAGCCATACAAGCGTTCAGCTGTTGCGCTTTGATCTGCTAACCAGCCTTCGGGCAAACGCTCATCCGAAATATTGGGCAAATTAACTGACTGCTCCATGTCTCTTTTGGCCAAAAGTATGGCCTCGCGAATTTCGAGCTCGTAACTTTGCATCAATTGCCGTTGATGCTCCGCCCCGGCGAATGTCTGATCCAAGCGCAACAGCACGTCGCCGGCCTGCACTTCTTGGTTCTCTTGAACAAAAATCTGCTCTACAATTCCACCTTCGAGATGCTGAATTTGCTTGTTCTGGCTTAGTACCTGAATGGAACCTTGTGCGACCACAGCGCTATTAAGTGGTGTGAGCACCGCCCACAACAGGAAACCGCCTAGTCCAAATAAAAGCGTCGCAAAGCCAACGAGGTTAAGTTTGTTAAGATCGTATTTGACGGGTGGCGCTGGGATTATCTTCATTTGTTTTCACCACTTTCTTTTTCATCCAACTGATCTTTGACCAGGCCCTCTACCTGATCGTCTGCCAAGGCATCCGGACTGTTTCCGCCGGCTTTTACGTTGCTGCTTACTGATAGAGCTGACTTAAGCGAGCTTATTGGGCGATTAATTTGATTGTAGTCAGGCTTCTCTTTGGTTTTGCGCTGAGGCTTTGCTGTCGTCGAAGTGTCGGTTCCTTTGGTTGCAGCCGTCGCTTGCTTAAGCGCCTCTAACACCTCTTTCGTTGGTCCGAAACGCTCCATGACACCCTGATTAAGAACCAACAAGTTCTCGCTCAACATAAACAAGCGAGGGTGGTGAGCGATCAGCACAACCGTCGCACCGCCTGCTTTAAGCATTTGAATTGCGCGTGTGAGCGCCAGCGTGCCCGGCTCGTCCAAATTAGAATTTGGCTCATCGAGATAAACAATCCGCGGCTCTCCAAAAAGCGCACGGGCCAAGCCGACCCGCTGTTTTTGGCCGCCGGATAAATTCACACCACCGGCACCGATCTTGGTGTCGTACCCCTCTTTAAGTGAGAGTATTAGCTCGTGCGCACCTGCCATCTGGGCAGCCTTTACGATGCTGGCATCGTCAGCTTCAGTGAACCGCGCGATGTTTTCTTTTATTGTGCCAGAGAATAATTCAACTTCTTGAGGTAGATACCCAACCTTCTGCGCAAACTGATCGCGTGCTTCTTCTGTTAGCTCTGCTCCATCAACGCGCACTTTACCGCGCATCGCTGGCAGGACTCCCGCCATAAGCCGTACGAGCGTTGATTTGCCCGAGCCTGATGGGCCAGCGATACCTAGAATGGTGCCTTGCGCAATGTTAAAAGAGACATTGCGTATTAACGGCTCCTCACCCTGTTCTGGCTTAGCATCCAGTGCTGGATGGGCAAACACATTTTGCAAACTTATCTGGCCTTGTAGCTCGGGCAATTGCGTTGCATTGCCACTCGCTTCATACGGGGCCATAAACTCCTTAAGGCGCGAATAAGACTCGCGTGCTTTACTTAGATTACGCCAGCCTTGAATGCTTTGCTCTACAGGCGCTAAAGCACGCGCAGCGATAATCGACGCTGCGATCATTACGCCAGCGGTACTCAAATCTTGAATAGTTAGATATTCGCCCATAGCAAGAATCGCGACCTGGATAAATTGGCGGAACA